>CAKZOK010000178.1 GCA_937136415.1 uncultured Cytophagales bacterium
CAATGCCGTTGTTGGTGTTTTAGCGAAGCGACACCAACAACCAAATAACTTATCATACTTTTTACAACACCACTCAAAATAAATTATTTTTTATTTTCTTCTTTCTTTTTATAAAAATTTTCGAAGGCTTTATAAGCAGCTAAATGTAAAATAGTAGCGTGATTTTGGTCTAAAATTGGTTCATAAAAAAGATGAATTGTTTTGTTTTTGGTTTCTTCTAATTTTTTGATAGAATCAACTAATTTATCAGCTACTTTGTGCATAACTGGATGTTCTTTGCCTAAAGAAACAAATATTTTTCTTTCATAATTTGAGTTTTCTTTTTTGCGTTCAGTAGTATTTTTTGATAGATTTTTCAAAAAATTATTTGCCTTTCGCACCATTTTTTGATTGTCCCACCAAAGCGATGGACTCACAATTACATAATCATCAAATAAATAGGGTTTTTTAAACAAAATTTCTGTTGCCAAAAGCCCTCCCAAAGATTGTCCAATAATAGTTTTGTGAGTAGATGTTTTGTAATTTTTTTCTATTAAAGGCATTACTTCATTTTCGATATAGTTCATAAATTTTTCAGAACCTCCATTGTTTGGAATTGCCTTTAAGTCTTGCTTGTCATCACTTGGGTAGGTAAAATCTCTGTACCTTGACCTGCCCAAATTCGAAATTCCGACAACAATAGATTTGGGCAAAATTTCATACATATTCATAAATTGCGCTAAACCTGCAATGTGTGGAAAATCTTCATATTGAGAGCCGTCAAGCACATAAATAACGGGATAAATGGTTGCAGAATCTGAATGATAACCTTGTGGAAGATAAATATTGAGTGTTCTTTTTTCTGATAATTCTTTTGAATCAATTTCTTCAATTAGACCAAAGGGAAATACTTTTTTATCTTGTTTGTCTTTATCTTGCCCAAAAGATGAAAAAATAATAAATTGAAAAATTAGAATAATAGTGAATGACAAAATAGACTTTTTCATTTTAATGTGTTTTGGTTGAGGTTAGTTGAATTTACTCAGAATTGATTAATATTTGCTGGTTTTGGTGGGTTTGGTTTTGCCTTCTACGACAATTACAAACTCTCCTTTTATTTTTCCTTGTGTAGAAAAATAATTTATAATTTCTTCTAAAGTACCATTTTTAGTTTCTTCATAAACTTTTGTAAGCTCTCTAGAAACTGAAGCCCTTCTATCATTTCCACAAACTTCTGCTAGTTGGCTAAGTGTTTTTATTAATCTGTGAGGAGATTCATATAAAATAAAAGTTCGTTTTTCTTCTGCTAAAGAATCCAAATGCGTTTTTCTGCCTTTTTTATGAGGCAAAAATCCTTCAAAACAAAAACGTTCGCTAGGCAAACCCGATTTTACAAGTGCAGGAACAAAAGCAGTAGCTCCTGTCAAACATTCTATTTCCAAATTGGCTTTTAAGGCTTCACGAACTAGCAAAAATCCAGGGTCAGAAATGGCAGGTGTTCCAGCATCAGAAACAAGTGCAAAGACTTGTCCTTGTTGCATTTGTTCTATCCATTTCTGAACGGTATGGTGTTCATTATGAGCGTGATAACTTTGTAGAGGCTGTTTTATTTCATAATGTTTTAATAAAACTCCTGTTTTGCGTGTATCTTCTGCTAAGATTAAATCTACTTTTTTGAGAGTTTCTAAAGCTCTCAAGGTAATATCTGCTAGATTGCCGATAGGTGTCGGAACAAGGTAAAGCGATGTAGAATTTTCTCTATTTGATTCTTGGTTATTATCGTTATTTTCCATCTTACAAAGGTAAAAATAAAAGTAGAAGTATAAATTAATTTTGTAGCAAAATGATTTGATTTTTAGATAGCTCTGATTGTTTACTTCACACTTCTTACTTTATTTTGGGGTAACAAAAATAATTTTTGGTAACAGCTTGTGAAAATGAGTCTATATAAGGAATATCGGAAGCATTTGTGATGTTTATTACTTCGCCATTTTTTTTCAAAATACTAATTTCTTCATCTTTTTCTAAAGCATACGCCGAATTAGTAATTTGTCCTTCACACACCAAAAAAGGAAGTTCATCATCATTTATTTCAAAATGTTTTTTTACTTTTTCTTTTATTTCATTTTTAAAATTTTGGTCTAATTCTTCTGTTGTCAGATGTGTTTTGAAGAGGCGACGATTGACAATCATTTGACTAAGAGAAGAGAGGATTTTGTCTTCATTTTTTGTCCAAACTTTTATACTTGCCCAAATGTCGTAGTCATCTAATTGAATAAAATAATCCAAAATATTCTTATTATTTTCAAATTGATTTAGTGTAATTTCATTTTCTAAAAAAATAGAAAGCGAAGGAGTAGAAAATAATTTATTTTTATTTTGGACTAAAAATCTAGCTCTTCGGATAGTTTGAATAAGCATTTGTTCGGTCGAAACAGTTGTTTTGTGTAAATAAACTTGCCAATACATCATTCTACGAGCATTTAGAAAATGTTCGATGCTATAAACTCCTTTTTCTTCTATTACTAATTTGTTGTCTTTTAGATTCATCATTCTAATAATTCGTTCTCCTCCGATTGTGCCTTCCGAAACACCAGTAAAAAAACAATCTCTTTGCAAATAATCCATTCTATCAACATCAATTTGCCCAGAAAC
Organism: uncultured Cytophagales bacterium; assembly: GCA_937136415.1. Taxonomy (GTDB): domain Bacteria; phylum Bacteroidota; class Bacteroidia; order Cytophagales; family Bernardetiaceae; genus Bernardetia. The sequence continues at coordinate 2,635 of CAKZOK010000178.1, forward strand.
AAGCTGATGAAAAAAAGGTCTGTGATAATTTCCTTTAAAAATTTCTATGGCTATTTTGAGTTGCCCATCAAATTCTTTATTTAATTTTTCCATTATCAAAAGTGATAATTCTTCGTGATGGCAGTCTTTCAAAATTGTGCATTCCAAAGCATGAGAAAAAGCTCCATGACCAATATCATGTAACAAAATGGCAATCAAAGCCGATTCGTATTCTTTATGAGAAATTTTATGTTCTTTTAATCTCAAAGTATCTAAAGCCATTCGCATCAAATTCATTGCACCAATAGCGTGATGAAAACGAGTATGCAATGCCCCTGGATAAACAAATTCTGTAAGCCCTAATTGTTTGATTCTTCTAAGTCGTTGAAAATAAGGGTGATTTATAAGTTTCAAAATCAGTTTTGTCGGAATACGAATAAAACCATGAACAGGGTCATTTATGATTTTGCGTTGTTGTGGGTAGTCGTTCATAGAAAAATGAATAGGTTTTGGACAGAATGGATAGACAAAAATACAAACAAAAAAACTCTTCAAAGTTCCTATATGTTAAAGAATTTTGAAGAGTTTTTGAAATAATGAATGAGGATACTTCTCATTCTAAAGAATGAACTACATATTAAAACGCTCTTCAACTTTTTCCCAGTTGATTATTTTAAAAAAGTTTTCAATATATTCGGTTCTTTTATTTTGATAATTAAGATAATAAGCGTGTTCCCAAACGTCAAGGCATAAAATAGGAGTTCCTGTTTTTTCTGCCAATTTTGACATTAATGGATTGTCTTGATTTGGTGTAGAGGTAATAAAAAGTTTGCCATCATTTGCCTTACATAACCACGCCCAACCCGAACCAAAGATGTTTTTTGCTTCTGTTGTAAATTCTTTTTGGAATGTTTCATACGAACCAAAATCGTTTTCTATGGCAGCTTTTATATTTGTTGTTGCGACTTGATTTTTTGGAGATAAAGATTCCCAAAAAAGTGTGTGATTGTAATGCCCACCTCCATTATTTCGAACTGCTGTATCATTTTCAGTTACATTTTCTAAAATTTCTCTTAGAGTTTGATTGGCAAAATCTGTTCCTTCAATGGCTTTATTTAGTTTGTTTACATACCCTTGATGATGTTTTCCGTGATGGATTTCCATTGTTTGTTTGTCTATATTTGGAGCAAGAGCAGCCAAATCATAAGGCAAGGCAGGTAATTGGAAAGGAGATTTTAATGTAAAAAGACCATTTTTAGTTGCTACTGTTGTCGAATCTGTATTTGTTTCAGTTGTTGATTTTGAAGAAGAATCACAAGCAGAAAGAGGATTTAAAATTATTCCGATAGTAGCAAGTCCTGCTGTTTTGAGAAAAGTACGTTTGTCCATTGACATAAAAAAAGTTTTTTTTAGAGTTAGAGTGTAGTAATAATTTATGCTTTGAAGTTGTTTAAGAATGCTCATTTTTCCTTAGAAATAAACCAGCCTTTGTTGATGTTTTAGCGTAGCGACACCAATAAATACTTGCACAAACCAATTCTTAAACAACTTCAATAATAAAATTACGACTAAAATAGTTTTGAAAAATTTATTTTAACAAGGTATTAATTTCTTTAGAGTGTGTCAGAATCATAAAATATACTTTATTTTTTCTTAGAAATAGATTAGAGTGTATTTTTGAGTTAGACAAAACCAATACTTATTCGTTACTTTGTAAATATAAAATAAAAAAGACGATTTTAAAATAAATATGAGTTTAG
>CAKZOK010000179.1 GCA_937136415.1 uncultured Cytophagales bacterium
GGTTACGCTACGATGTAGCTAAATTTCAAAAGACACGAAAACTGTATGAGAAAATAACCAAATTTTGAACAGCCTAGGGTAGAGTATAATAATTGTTGAAAATTTATCAAAAAAAACTAACTTCGTTTTTTTTAGTTGATTAATTAACTTAATGTAGAACAGACTTTTCCAGTCTGTTTCGAATCTTTTTTTTAACAGACTAAAAAGTTTGTTATACTTATATAATTTTTTTGTTTCTACTATTTATGAAAAACATATTTTTCACTCTTTTTATATTTTGTTTGATTAGCTTTTTATTTTCGGGTTGTGTTTCTTTTACTTCTTATGATTCTTTAGAACGATTGGGTTTTGCCGATTTGGAAGGCTACCAATATCAAAATAAAGAGTATCAACCCCAAAATGATACTACTCGTTTTATGTATTTTACCAAAAAAACTGATTTTGAAAAATCATTTGGAAGCATAAAACACGATATTGATTTTTCCAAACAACTTGTCGTGGCTGTTGTAAAGTACGAAAAAAAAGCAAGTCAAATTGTAACACAACACATTACTTACGAGCAAAATGAAATTATTTGGTTGTATGAAGATGATTATTCACAGACGAATGCAAAATATCCTTTTGTAGGAATGGTTTTGATTGATAAGAAGAGTTTTGACCAAGTTGTTTTTGTAGAAAATGGCAAAACTGTTTATATAATCACAACGCCAGAAGCACAAGAAAGACAAAAAAAGAAACTTGCAGAAACCTTTGATAGAAAAGAAACAGAAAAATAGTAAATTTGTAGTATTATTTTAAACTCTAAGGGTCTTGAAGACTCTTAGGGTTTTGTTTTTTTGGATAAACGATTTTTTATAAATGGAAAATTTTATTCTTTCTCTTATTTTTTGGTTTCCACTTTTGGGAGGTATTTTGTGTTTGATTCCTTTTGGGGAAAATAAATCTCACCTTTATAAATGGATTGGAATAGGTATTCTTTCTATCGAACTCATTTTGGTAATGGCAATGTTTTATTTTGCCAAAATGAATTTAGATATATCATTTTTTGATGCTCAACATTTACTTTTATCCGAAAAAATTACTTGGTGGCACATAAAGTTAGGAAATTTTGGAATTTTGCATGCTGATTATTTTCTAGGAGTAGATTCTAAAAATATTCTTTTAATTATGCTTGCAGCACTTGTGTTGTGGATTGGAGCATTAGTTTCTGTTTTTTCTAAAAAAACTCTTGTTCGTTCTCGTCTGTACTTTTTTTTATATTTATTGCTTTCTTGGGCAGTAATGGGGAGTTTTTTGTCGCTTGATTTTCTACTTTTCTTTATTTGCTTTGAGTTTATGCTGCTTCCTATGTATTTGTTGATAGGAATTTGGGGAGGGAAAAAGAAAGAATACGCAGCCATAAAATTTTTTATTTATACACTGATTGGCTCTGTTTTGATTTTGGTAGCAGGCATAATCATTATAAACTCTGGAATAGACATCACAAAAACAGCTTTAGAAATAGGAATTTCGACAGAAGAAGTAATTACACAACTCAAAAATGCAACCCTAAATACTTCTCAAATAGTACATTCTTTTGATATGCTCGCCTTCAAAGATGCTAATTATTTCTTACCTAACTCTGTTCTTTTTGCCTCTAATCCAAACAATATAAGAACAATCATTTTCTTTTTACTTTTGGTTGGTTTTGCCATAAAACTGCCTGTTGCGCCTCTGCATACGTGGTTACCGATTGCCCATGTAGAAGCCTCAACGCCAATTTCTATGGTTTTGGCTGGCGTACTTTTGAAGGTGGGTGGTTATGGGCTTTTACGACTTCCATTTTCTATCTTTACTGATACAGTGATAGATTTTTCGTTTTGGATTGCTGCATGGGGAGTTTTTTCGATGATTTATGGTGCATTTTTAGCTCTTGGGCAGACGCACCTCAAACGCATGATTGCTTATTCTTCGGTTTCGCACATGGGTTTTGTACTGTTGGGTTTGGCTGCCATGAACGCTGAGGGAACAAATGGAGCAATGTATCAAATGCTTAGTCATGGGCTTATTTCTCCTTTACTTTTCTTATTGGTGGGTGTGCTTTATGAGCAAACAAATAATTTGACAATTACTCATTATAGTGGACTTTTTCACAAAATGCCATACTATACAGCTTTGGTAGGAATTGCTTTTTTTGCAGGTTTGGGGCTGCCTACTTTTTCTAGTTTTATAGCCGAACTAACTGTTTTTTTAGGTGCTTTTTCGTCGGAATATATTCCGATTTGGTTATCTATTTTGGCTGCTTCAACGCTAATTTTTACAGCTAGTTATTTTCTCTGGACGTACAAAAGAATGTTTTTAGGAGGTTTTTCTCTCCATCAAACTTTGAAAAATGCAGAATTAAAAGATATTTCTACTTTCCATAAACTTATTGCTTTTATTCTGATTTTCTTTGTTTTTCTTTTGGGGATTTTTCCTAGTTTGGTTTTTGGGTGGTTTTAGAGGTTTTTCACACAATGTGTGGAAATTAATATGTTTTTTTTAGTAACAAAAATAAATATAGAATTTATTAAAGAATATGGCTTTGAAAAGTAACAGCATTTGGTTAAAAAAAGAGTTGCGATAATTTTAGGTGATAATATTTTTTGTCAATGACTCTCTGAATTAAATAGAGAAAGTGACTTTTTTTGGATTATATATTGAAGATGTGTTTTATCCTTTATATTTCGATTTTGTAAAAAAAAAGCTATGTGAAATAGCTAAAAAATTAGTAATGATTTTTTGAATCAAACAGAAGTAATCATTACCAAAATAAATAAAATAACTCCCATCAAAAAACCACCACCAATTCCAAAAACAATCAGTTTGATATACAACATATTTTGTTTATCTCGTTTGATTAATGCCTCTTCGAGTTCGTCATTTTTATTTGGTAGGTGGTTCATTTTTTTGATGTTCTTGTGTTAAAATATAAATATCGGTCGTAATTATTTTTAATATACAAACTTACCCACAAATTTTTCGCCTTTAAGTTTTTGATTATCAATAATTACAAAATCTTGAAAAATCTGTAAAAAATCTTTGGTTACTTTTCCTTTATAAAAATCTTGATATTGAGAAAAATCTACAAATTTTCCGAAGACACGAATCTTGACTTTATCAGCATTCATTTCTTTTATTTCCCAATTTCCATCAGCCAAAATTTCACTTTTTGAATTTTCTTTTTCTGAATTTTCAATTTTGTACATTACAAAAGTTCCGTCCGAACGCAAAATAAATGATTTATCAATTTGAAAATAATCATCTTCTTGATAATTTAATCGTGTATCCAAAACTTTTTCTAAAGGCGTATTTTTGGCTTTGTTTTTTAATTCTTTAATCTGATTTTCAGTTTCTTTGGTCTGTATCAACATTGGTTTTTCATTATCATAAAAACGCATTTCACTTACCACCAAATCTTTATATTTTGTTCCTTCATAGACTTCTTTTACCTCCAAAACAAACTCATTTCCAGTCAAAGGGCTTTCTAATTGTATTTTTTGAGGTGCTGAATTATCTTCTAAATTATAGTCTTGAAAATTTCCATTCGTACCAAAACTAAATTTTTTGATGCGTGCATTTGCCTTAAAATGCTCCTCCGAACGCTGATAACCATTCCAAATCTGAATTGCAGAAATAGATTGTTTATTCAATTTGAAAGTAATTTTTGTTCCTACGCCCGAATTTTCATTGCCCTCTGCCCACGAAATATCCTGATGAGAATCAAAAAGATGTGTTGCAGAATAGGCTTGTGCTGGCTCTAACGTCGAAGAGGCTATAATTTCGCCTTCTGCATAAAGAGGTGCTACAAAATGCAAAGCATCTTCATTTTTTCCTAAGGCTGTAATTTCAGAAATTCCGATACTCAAATTTTTATCAAAAGAATTAGTTTTTGAAACATTATCAGATATATTTTTTGTAGAAATATTCGAAGTTTGAGAAATACGCAAATAAATAGAACTTACCTCTTCATTGATTTTTAATGCTGATTTTGTATCAAATTCTCCTTGCTTTTTTCCGTCTGTATAAAGAATAATTTTTTGTATTGCTGCCAAATTATTTCCTGTTGCAACATCAATATTTAGTTCTTTTATAAAAGTAGGTTCGGTTAGATAAAGCATCATTCCTTCATCTGGTGCTGCGCCCTGCATGGTTTGCCAGCTCGTTTTTTCATCATTATCAAAGGCTTGTGTCAAATGAAATTTTTTGAGAGGAATTTTGGTCGAAGTAGAATAAGCTCCCAGCAAATAAACAGGTGTAGAATTGGGGGCAATAGCTTCTTCTATTTTTTTATCTTCCTTGACTTGAAGCGTATCACTAGGTTGGCTATCTGTATTTTCTTTTTTTGTTTGATTACAAGAATAAAATACAAAATGAAAAATAAAAATACTAAGTAAAAAAGTTTTGAACGGAAATTTGAAGTACTTCATAAAATAAAAATTAGATGATTGAATTGTCTATAATTTTTTTCCTAATTGGATTATTAAAAATTATCATGATTATTTGCCCCAAAATAGTAAATTCAACTGGTTTTTTGATTATTCTTTCTAATTAAATTATTTCTTATTTCGATTGTCTTTAAATATAATTTTCGTATTTTAATTCTTCAAATGTTATTTTACTGCCAAATGAAAACTATTTTCATTCGAAATTCGTTTTGATAAACCTATATTTTTCCACTAAAAATTTTCACACTAAACATAAAAAGTGTGTTCCATTTTACCTACATTTTCCAATGATGTTTCGAGATAACAAAAGTGAAGAAAAACTCTATAAATTTAAAGACTTAAAGCTCTATTCTTCTCCAGAATGGCTCGCCAATGGAATGAGAAAATACAGAACTGTTTTTGAAAGCATCGAAACCAGTTATTTGTATGTAGAACTTTCTTTTTACAATAAATTATTTGATGTAGAAGAATGGGAAGCCGAAATTTTATTAAAATGCTATCGTCTTGGGCAACGTGACGAACGAGAAATGATTTGCCAAATTAACCTCAATCAAATTATTTTGCCCTCTAATAATGTTATAAATATCAGAGAAGGCTGGGGAAACGACGAAGTAGGAACATTCTGGACAAGAGGAGATTATGTGTGGGAAGCCTATATCGATAACGAAATTTTTGGTACAAAATCTTTTTATATCGAAAATGGAGGGCCTGTAACTTCTCAAAACAATCCGTACTTTGAAATGCAAACAATAAAACTCTATGAAGGAACACAAAATGGAGTTGAAGAAGCAAATAGAGTATATCATAAACAATTTTCGGCTACAGAATCAAGATATATTTGGATAGAATTTTCTTTAGAATACTTACAAGAAGAAGAGTTTTATTGCGAACTAACTTTTAATATCTATAATGAAGCTCGCCAACTCAAAGGACAAACCACCGAAATTAGAAAAATAGAAGAAGATGAAGATTATATTGAAATAATTTCTGGATATGGTTCAGATGTAAAAGGCTCATGGATGTGTGGAAATTATACGCTAGAGCTTATTTTTATGGATAGGCTTATTGCGATTGTTCCTTTCAAAGTAGGCAAAAAATTTGTTCTTGGAAATACTGTTATTTATCCTCCTTCTTCATTTCTGACAGGTAGAGTGTATTCAAATCCAACAAAAGAAAGCGAAGAAGATACTAGCGAAACTTATCCACAAATTGTAGAAAGATTAAATAATTTAATTGGATTACAAGACCTAAAAAAACGCATTCATGACTATACTTCCTATCTTCAATTTATTCAAATTAGACAAGAAAAAGGATTAAAAGAAGACAAAAATCTTAATTTACACCTCGTTTTTAAGGGAAACCCCGGAACTGGAAAAACAACAATAGCACAAATGATGGGCAAAATTTATCATCATTTGGGATTGCTTTCGACAGGAGAATTACACGAAGTAGGGCGAGCAGAGCTTATTGGGCAATATATCGGACAGACTGCACCAAAAGTCAAAGAAATAATTGATAAAGCTAGAGGAGGCGTTTTGTTTATTGATGAGGCATATTCTTTGGTGCGTTCTGGAGAAGATAGCAAAGATTATGGACAAGAAGTAATTGAGATTTTGGTAAAAGAAATTTCTGATGGAAAGGGTGATATTGCTATCATTTTGGCAGGTTATACACAGCCTATGGAAACACTTTTAGACTCAAACCCCGGTCTAAAATCACGTTTTCCTGTGCAGTTTGATTTTCCAGATTATACTCCTAATGAACTTTTAGAAATTGCAAAACTGACAGAAAAAGAAACTGATTTAAAATTTACACCCGAAGCCTTACACATTCTTAACAAAAAAATTGTAGAAGAATATCGAAAAAGGGATACTACTTTTGGAAATGCTCGCTTTATCAAATCTACAATCAATGAAGCAAAAATGAATTTGGGAGTGCGAATTATGAAAATAAATGATGCAAAAAATCTTTCAAAAACAGAGCTTTCTACTATTCAAGTAGCAGACGTTGCGCATCTAAAAGCAGGCAAAAAAATTACTCCTCTTTCACTTTCCATTGACGAAGAAGAGCTAGAGCGTTCTATCGCAGAGCTTCACAGTTTGGTAGGGCTTTCGGAAGTCAAAAAACAAATTGATGAGCTTATCGCTTTGGTTCGTTTTTATCAACAAACGGGCAAAAATGTTTTGAATCAATTTTCACTACACATGATTTTTAAAGGAAACCCCGGAACTGGAAAAACTACCGTAGCTCGTATTTTATCCTCCATTTATAGAGCATTAGGAGTTTTAGAACGTGGGCAATTAGTAGAATGCGACCGTCAGAGTTTGGTGGCTGGTTTTGTAGGGCAAACGGCAATCAAAACGCAAGAAAAAATAAATAAAGCCATTGGTGGAATTTTATTTATTGATGAAGCCTATTCGCTTACTTCGGATTCCAAAACACAAAATGATTTTGGAAAAGAAGCACTAGAAACCATTTTAAAACAAATGGAAGACCAACGAGGCAAATTTATTGTCATTGCAGCAGGTTATACACAAAATATGGAGCAATTTGTCGAAACAAACCCAGGGTTAAAATCTCGTTTTGATAGAACAGTTATTTTCAAAGACTTAAAAGCTGATGAGCTATTCGAAGTAGCAACAATTTATTTTAAAAATAAAAAATTGATTCTGACAGAAGAAACAAAAGAATATCTCAAAAATCAAATTGCTACTTTACACGCTCAAAGAGATAAATATTTTGGTAATGCTCGTATGGTTCGAAACGTGATTTCGCAAGCCGTCAAAACACAAAACTTACGTTTGGCAACGCTTTCAAAGGAAGAACGAACTTTGGAACGCATCAATGAACTGACTTTGGCGGATGTGGAAATGTTTAAATTGAATACGGAAGATGATGCGATTTTTACGCCTAAGCAAATTCGGTTTCGGAGTAATTGATTTTAGCCGTGGGTTTCCACCCACGGCTATTCAAGTTAGACGCTTTCAGCGTCTGAAAAACGCAGGATTTTGAGGCTTTCTATTTCCGTCATACCGACGAAAGTCGGTATCTCCCTAAGGCAACGGAACTCAACTTTTCCACGATTGAGTTTCAAAGTCAAGGAGATACCGACCTTCGTCGGTATGACGGACTTTTTTTTGAACTTTAACTTCGTGTGTTTTTAGCGTTTTTGATTTTAATTTATTTTTTTAATTTTCATTAAAAACTGACCGGTCGAACGTAATAAATCTCTTCTACTTTATCGTGATACGTAATGACGACTTCTGTGCCTCGTTTCATCATGCCTTCCTGTTCTTCTACTGCTTTTACAGAAAGCGTAATCAAGCGTTTTTCATAATTAATTTCCACTTGTCCAGTTTGTGTATTGGAAGTTTCCATGACCAATTCGCCTAATAAACCGATGTAATCAATTGGTTTTGCTTCATCTCTTGCAATCGAAGCAAACAACGGAATCAAAGGCGTTGTCAAAATCTTTGCAATTAATAAACTGAGGAATAAATTTGGTATTAATAAGAAAATAGAAAAAAGTGGTGATTTGTTGTTTGATGCTTTATCTCATTATTAATAAAAAGATGATGATTAAATGATTTTAATAGTTATTCGATATTTGATGTAAATTTTTAAGGATAAACCC
>CAKZOK010000180.1:5000-67291 GCA_937136415.1 uncultured Cytophagales bacterium
TGATTCTGCAAACATTTTATCTAAAAAAAACAATCTTTTTTGAACTTCTTTTGAAAATAAATTGTTTGCCTCATTTTTAACACAAACTAACATTTTGATTAATAGATGATTATAGAGTTTTTGAGTAAAAAAATATAATTTATTATTTCAGAGAATAATTATTATTCTATAAATAATATTTAGATTTTTGGACTTGACCTAGAACATGCCACAAATATAAAAAATCAGTAAATATCTTTTCTTGCATACACTCATTATAATAACTATTTATTTACTCTTTAAGAATATACTTTAATTTAATAGAACTTGCTGCTGATTTGGCATCATAAATTTTGATAGTAATAACGTGAACTTGGTATTTAACTTTTTGATTATCAATGTTTTAAAGATGCTTATTATTTCTATATAATAGAGTAGCATGCTCTTTAGCTTTTGGAAAGCAACTACCTCACAATTTCTAAGCTAAAGGTTAGGGTACATTTTCGCACGCTAAAGCATACACTACAAAGAAAAATAAGACCGAGTTCACGTTAGTAATAAGGTCGCCTGTTTGGGTGCAGTCTAGTAAACAATCGTTTTGGAGGAATTATAAAATCCAATCAATTCTAAAAAATCTACCTATTTTTCTACTGATGATGGAGGGCTTTTTGGTTAGGGGAAGAGCATTTAATTTATTCTTTAACATCATCATCTATTTGTATAAGAATTTCTTTATAATCCTGTAAAACAGTATTTTGTACTTGATAGTATTTCAAATAGCTATTTTTTAGATTTTTGAGTTTTGAAAGTACACTTAAAATATAATCAGTTTCTTTATCCTTCAATTTTATTGGAAATTTTATAATATTTCTAGGAGCTTTTGTAAATTTCATTATGTAATTCATCAAGTTCACTATTACTTTTTCACTATTTTCTATTACCTCTTGATATTCTTTATTTTCGGAAATTAATTTTTCTACGTCTTTTTTATACCTGTTATTTTCGTTTTCTAACCATTCTACTTTTTCTACTAATCCTTCTATTCCATTATTTAATTGCTGGTTTTCTGTAAGTAATTTTTTTTCATATTGCTCTTGTTGTTTATAAAAAATCTTACTTTGTTTTAAAGAGTTTAAATGTTCAATTTCGACAGGATTAATATATTCTTCACTATTATAATATTCACTAATAATATTAATCTTGTAATCTAATAAAGATTTTTGAGCTACTTCAATAGATTTTTTTAAATCTATTTCAAAAAACTCCTTATGTTTTATAAAGCGATATACTTCTAAATTTTTGTGTACTATTTTTTCTGCTGTAAAACATTTGTCTTTTTTTACTACTGCAAACCATTCTACTATAAACATTCCTAAGACACCTGTTTTCCTACTAATTTCATTAGCTCGAACTTGTGGATGTTTTTTAGTATGTCCTATTTTTACTAAAGAAGGATATAATGGGTTAGATAATATATAAACATATCCTAAACTAGTTTCAGGTTTTATAAAAGCCATATCATTAAAATTAAAAAATAAGTAAAAGCCATTATTTATAGTCATAAACAATGGTAAAAGAACTCTAAAACCTAGCCCCCACAACAACTCTCATTTTCAAATACTGCACATCGCCATTGAGGTTATATTTTTCTACTAGCAAAATATAATGTCCGATACGTACTTTTCTACCGTCGTCAGCTGTTCCGTCCCAACGAATAAACGTATTTCCTACACCTACCGACTGATTTTGAACCAAATCACGTACTTTTCTTCCCTGTACATCATAAATTTTGATAGTAATAAGGTCGCCTGTTTGGGCGCAGTCTAAATAAATCTGTGTAAAATCTTCAAAGCCATCGCCATCTGGAGAAAAAACTTGTGGCTCTGCTCTCAAACATTCGTCAGAACTAGGAGTAGAATTTCCTTTACTTTGTGAATTTTGATAAGCAGGAGTTCCGAAGCCTACATTTTGTGCTGCCGAAGTCCAATTATTTGGGTCTTGTGTGGGTGCGTCTGCGCTTATTCTTTCCAACGAAACACCTTCATCATCTTTCAAAAGCCCTAAGTGAAAATCATCATCGTAAGCAAAACGGTCTAGTTCTGTATTCTGATTATCAAATAAAATAACCGTACCATCGCCATCGGCAAAGGTAGGCAAACGAGATTCTACAAAACCCTCTTGATTGCCATTCGGATATTGAATAAATAATTGTTCATTCGAAGTAGAAATAGCAATATATTCGTAAGGTTTCACAATCAAAACTTCTTCTGAAATAGCATACTGGGTTCTAATATTTCCTTCATCATCTGTATTTGCCAAACTGAAATTTTGTAGATTAATGTATTTATCCGAATTATTAAAAAGCTCAACAAAATCTGTCCCTCCTGTTGGTGGATTAAACAAAATTTCATTCAAAATAATATCTCCAATTTCAGCATCTTCTGGCAAAATAGCTTGTGCAGTTGTGTTTTGAGCAATTAAATTTCCTGCACAATCTGTAATCGCTTCTACTTCTAATGTATAAACCGTTTTGGTTTCTAAAGGAGCAGAAAGCATAAGCGTCAAAATTTTGCGAGTAGCATCTAGGTTTTTTTCTGTAATCGTAATGGTGCTACCTTGAATCAAAATTCTTGACTGAACAGCTTGTAAACTATCCAATTTTTCATCAAAAACAATGCGTATTGTAGTTGCATTTACAGCTTCAGTTCTTAGTATTTTTGGTGCAATATTATCGCCACTCTCTCCTGCAACCGAATTGATTTGCGCTGGTGTTCCTCCCAAATTAGAAACCGAAGAAGTCCAATTTTCACGCTCCAAACAAAAACTTGATAAATCAATCATCTCTAAAGAATAACCTCCGTCTTTTTTGTCGTTATCAGAATGCCAAGCGTCATCATAAGTAATTTCAAAGAGTAGTTTTCCTTCATTATTTCTCAAAATAAGAGGCTCGCCACCATTATCAAGACTTCTAAAACCACTCATTCCGATAGCTTTACCAAAATTAGAAAGAGCCGTTACCGAACTGGTTGGACACAAAATAATTCTTTCATTTGGCAATAATTGAAAGACTGGAAGCATCGATGTTCCTGTTGCATCTGTCAGAGTAACGCCATTTATACTCAAAATTTGATTGGTGTTATTGGTCAGTTCCAAATATTCGCTTTCTGGCAAACCAACTACTGGCGAAGGGTCAGCCATTATTTCGGTAATCAGAAGCTGCCCAAACTCTGGATTTGTTCCTTGTCCGAAAGGCAAAACAAGATTTGAAATTGCATTGCCCGAACAATCCGTAATATTATTTATCAAAATCTCATACAAAGTAGCCGTTTGAAGCGCATTTTGTAGATTAATTTGAATTGATTTTGAAGTAATAATTTCGATGCTATCAATCTGAATAGAAGGAGAAATTGAATAATTTGAAAGCGTAACCACTGAAAGAGAATCAACTTTTTCATCAAAAACCAAAATCAATGTTCTGTTATCGACAACTTGCAAATTAGTAATTTGTGGACTCTGCGTATCAGGATTTGCCCCAAAAACCGAATTTTGTGCGCTCGGCGTTCCTCCTCGTGGGTCGTTTGAAGAAGTCCAATTATTTTGCTCTGCACACGGATTGTTGGTATCAATCATTTCTAAAGAATATCCACCGTCTGCCTTTTCATTATTTTGATGCCAATCTTTATCATAATTAACTTCAAAAACAATTTCATTATTTGTATTTTTCAACATCAAAGGTTCGCCTTCATTGCCCAAACTAGGAAAAGAAGTTACGCCCAAAGCATTTATATTTTGATTGCGAAATTCTTGCGCTGCCGTGGTAGAAGTCAAAGTCAGATATTCACTAGGTTGCAAGATTTTTGAAGGCAATGAAATTGTATTTGTTGCATCAGTCAAAGTAAGTTTTGATAAATCTAATCGCTTATCTGAATTATTAAAAATCTCAATATATTCACGATTTGGCAAACCGACCACTGGGTCTGGGTCTGACATTATTTCTGTTATCAAAACCTCAAAACGCAAAGGCGTTGCACCAATTCCCAACTCAAAACTCTCGTTTTCTAAAAGCGTATTTCCTGCACAATCTTCTACATTGCTTATGGTCAGGATTATGACTTGATTGGGTTCTAGGCTTGGCGAAAATTCAATTTCTACATTATTATTTTCTTGCCAAATTATAGTTTGAATAGTTGCATTTTGCAGCGTGTAATTTGAAGGATTTACAATAGAAAGACTATCCATTTTTTCAGAAAAAACAATATTAATTCTATTTGTTCCAATCAAAGCGACTGTTGTTATTTCAGGTTTTATATCATCTGGATTTGGGGCAGCCACCGAATTTTGTGCACTTGGCGTTCCTCCTGTTGCATCGTCGCTGCCTTTCCAGTTTTGCGCTTCTCCACAAAGATTTTCTATATCAATCATTTCAAGCGAATATCCTCCGTTTGCTTTTTCAGAATCTCTGTACCACGAAGTAGAATAATTTACCTCGTGCAACAAAATTCCGTCTGTGTTTCGAAGCTGCAAAAGTTCGCCTCCATTATTAAGACTAACCATTGAAGGAACACCCAAAACATCTATATTTCTTACCAAAAATGAATCTACTTTCGAAGTCGTGGTAAGCGTAAGATAACTGTTGGGAGAAATGGCAACTTCTGGCAAAATCACACTACTTGTCGCATCAAAAAGACGAACAGATGCTAAGTTTAGAAGATCGTTTGTGGTATTATAAATTTCTAAATATTCGGCATTCGGTAAGCCAATTTGTGGGTCTTGGTCTGCCAATATTTCGGTAATCAGAAGTTCGCCATACATAGGCATACGACCAATTCCGATAGTTTTTGTTGTTGAAATAATTATGTTTCCTGTACAATCTGTTACACTTTGAACAGTCAGAGAATAACTATTTGCAGGATTGAGAGGAGCAGAAGTAATTATTTTTACTTCATTATTATTAGGTTGAGAAATTGTAGCAATTCCAATTCCTGTAATAGAATAATTTGCAGTATTGATGGCAGAAAGCGAATCTAGCTTTTCTGAAAAGGTAAGTAAAAGCTCTGTCGAAGTGGCTGTATTTTCAATAATTCTAACTTCTAACAAAACAGGTTTTTCATTATCAGGATTAGACCCAAAAACTGAATTTTGAGTAGCTGGTGTTCCTCCTCGTGGGTCGTTCGAAGCTATCCAATTACTTTCTTCTCCACAAAAATTAGTAAGGTCAATCATTTCTAAAGAATAACCTCCGTCGTCTTTTGCATCGTCCCCATACCAAGAAGTTTTGTAATCTACGCTATGAATTTCTTGATTTGTAGAATCTCTCAACACCAAATTTTCGCCCGAATTATTGAGCGATGGAAAGCCCGAAACTCCCAAAACATTTTGCAAACCACCAGAAACGGTAGCCAAACTATCAACTTTTGAAGCCGATGTAAGAACCAAATAACTGTTTGGAGAAAGAAGATAAGAAGGCAAATCAATGGTATTTGTTGCATCAGAAAGTTTGACCGTTCCCAAATTTAAAGGCGAATTTGTCGTATTAAAAACCTCAATATATTCAGCCTTTGGCAAACCTACTTGTGGAGTTTCATCAGCCATTATTTCGGTAATTAATAACTCAAAACGGTTTGGCATTTTTCCTTGTCCGAAAGTAAGACTAGAATTTACTCTATTTCCTGCACAATCTTCAATGTTCTGAACTGTAAGCGTATAAATGGCTGTCGGTTGAATGGCAGAGGAAAAATACAAAATTACTTTTTGATTATTTTGATAAACAATTCTTGAAATTGAAAGCCCATTATCAACAGAATAAAAAGAGGTATTTACTAGATTTATAGAATCCAATGTTTCAGAAAAATTGACTTCCAAACTATCAGTCGTTCCATTTTGCCCTAAAAAAATTGTGGTTACACTTGGTGGAATTGTGTCGTTTACTGTTCCAAAAACAGAATTTTGCTCGGCTGGTGTTCCTCCTCGTGGGTCGTTTGAGGCTATCCAATTTGCAGGACTTTCGCAGTCAGAATTTATTTCAATTTTTTCAAGTGTATAACCTCCATCGTCTTTTTGTGCATCTTGATACCACGACGAAGAATAAGTAAGTTTTGAAATTTCTACATCATCAGCTCCCACCAAACGAAGCGTTTCGCCTGTATTGGAAAGCGAAGGAAAAGACGTAACGGCAAGTGTATTTCCAAATTGTGAAAGGCTATCAAAAGCCGAATTGCTACACAAAACCAAATACTGACCTGCTCCCAAACTATAACTTCCTAGTGTGGCAAAATTGGAAAAACCTGTTCCGTCATACAATTTTGTTCCTTGTAATTCTTGTGTTGTGTTAGAAGAATTATAAATTTCGATAAATTCATAATCTGGCAAACCAACCTGTGGACTCTCATCAATCATCAATTCTGTAATAATTAATGAATTTGGTGCAGGTGGCGTAGGCAAAGAAAAAGAAACCGTTTGAGTAGTAAGCGTATTTCCTAATAAATCTTGAACCGAATTTATGGTAAGAGAATAGGTTGTAGAGGCTTGAAAATCAGAACTAAACTTTAATACTACCTTTGTAGGAGAAGTCAAATCGGCATCAATTGGTTGCCCAAAAGCCGACAAACTATAATGATTCAATGCCTCGGCTGTCAGTTCGGTAATGGCTTCTGAAAAAGTAAGTTCTATTTCATCATTATCCAAAACAATAACGCTCAAAACGCTTGGGGCTTCTGTATCTCTGCGAAAAATATGTTCGGAAACTGGCGCAATATCTTCATTTTGCAAATTAAAAAACCCTGCTGTAAGTGTATAATTTGTATTTGGAATGAAAACAGAACCAAAAGACAAACGTATTTTTTCGTCTTCTCCACTCACTACCTGCGCCGAAACTGGATTTCCAATAGAATTATCAACCGAATATTTTGTTATATTTTGAGCATCGGTAGTTGTTGGTGCATAATTAAAGGTAACTTCCAAAACGGTAGGCGAAACCACCAAAACGCTTGTAATTCTTGGACGATAAATAAAGTTTTTAGATTGAGAAGTAATTGCATTTGTAGCTACATCTTGAATATTCTGAACCGTTAGATTATAATTTACACCTGTATTCAAATCATTTCCCAATGTTAGAGTAATTGTATTTCCACCATTCAAAACGGCGTTTGTAGGATTTCCAATTCCATTATTTATGGTATAATTTGCTGCATTTTGGGCTGTCGTATTGTCTAAATCTTCTGAAAAAATGACTTGAATTTCTGTTTTTGATAAAACATTAATTCTTGAAATAGAAGGAGCTAAAGTATTGAAATTGAAGGTTTGAAGAGCCGAAGCGTTTCCTTGCAAATCATTTACATTCTGAACTGTCAGAGTAAGATTTGAAATATCATTTAAAGAACTTCCAAAAGTAAGACGCACTCGTTTTGTATCAAAAGGAAGTAAAACGGCAGCACTAGGATTTCCAATAGAATTATTTAGAGAATAATTTGCTGTATTTTGGCTTGATGAAATTTCAAGCATTTCTGAAAAGGTAAGTTCAATTTGATTATTTGGAAGCAAAATGGCAGAAATAACCGAAGGCGAAAGAGGGTCAAAAGAAAATTCTCTTGTTCTTGTTGTCATTCTATTATTTTGCAAATCTTTTACATTTCGGATTCGAAGTTCGTAGGTTTGTTGAGGAACAAAAGAAGCTGCAAAATTAATCAAAACGGTACTTGGCGTTTCCAAAGAGGCATTTGTAGGATTTCCAATATTTCCCACAACATCATAATTTCCTAAAATTTGTGCAGAAATAGGGTCAATCGGTTCATCAAAAACTACTCGTAATTGATTGGCAGAAAGAGCCTGAACACACCCCAAAAAACAAACATCTGGACGGTCTGTATCATAATTAAAAGTTAGCGTTTGTGTGGCTGGCATTGCATTTCCTGCTATATCTTCAATATTCGAAATGTCTAAAGAAGAAATTGTATTATCATCAAATTCATCAGAAAAAGTAAGATAAACACGCTTTAAATCAGTATTATCACGGACGGCAGACAAAACAGTATTTCCAGCAAGGCTATAATTTGCTGTATTTTGTGCTGTTGCTGTATTTACTTCTTCTGTAAAATCTAATTGTAGAGTCGTCGGACTCAAAACCGTTAGAGTTTGACCAAGTGGCGCAGCATTATCAGCAAAAGTAAAAGGCGTAGAAGAAGGAATAATTACATTTGAAAAACGGTCTTCTATATCTTGAACATCTAAGGTATAATTATTTCCAATTACAAAATTATTTGCAAAAGTAAGCCTAAAATTTTGTGCTTGATTGGGTTCGGCAGTAATTTGAGTAGGATTTCCAAAACCTGCAACCGTAAAATCTGTATTTTGAAGAGTTGCTAGATTTAGAGGCTCATCAAAAGTAACTCTAATTTGGTTTGGCGCAGCACCAAAAACACCTGTAACTGTTGGTGGCGTATTGTCTATGTAAGGAGCGATTGTTATATTATCAAACAAAAAACTTTCTCTTCTTGAATTGGCAGAATAATTATATAAAACTCCAAAATGAGAAGGCATAAATCCAATATTTTCAGTTGCCTCTCCTTGCAAAACTCCGTTTACATAAACAAGCCAAGAACCTCCTGTAATATAAATTACACGGACAGAAACACTCACAGGGCTATTAAGTGGTGTAATTGTTCCGTTGGCAAGAGGAATAACTGTTTCTGTATTTCCTACTTTTCTTTGTAATGTAACAATATCTTGTACTTCAATAAAGTATCCATTTAGAGGGTTTGAAAGGTCGGATTGGTCAGAAAGCAAATAGATTTCTGCTTTATTGGTATTATTGGGAGGGTTTGGAGTGGTAAAAGTAAGTTGTACATCAAAATTCCATTCATAATTTGTAGTAACAGGATTTACTGTAATGGGAGTAGAAAGATAAGCTGTACGAGTTCCACTTCCACCAGTCGGCAAATCTGGTTGTAATTGATTACTTCCATTAACTTGAAAACCTAGAGTTGCATTGACAGAGTTTCCACCTGTCCAGGTTGGGTTTAGCAAATCTCCATCTGAAAAATCATCGGAGAGTTGGGCAAAAGTTGGGAATAAAAATGCAAGATAAAAGCAAAGAGAAAGTAAAAAGTATTTCATTTCTTGTAAATCTTATAAGATAAAATTTTGGGGTGTTTTTTTTAATTTCACTAAATTACAAGATTTTTTTTAAATAATGTTTCTTTAGAATTATTTTGATTGAATAAGGATAATATAGACACAAAAAAACTCCATATCAAACAAAAATATTTTTTGATATGGAATTTTTATAATAAAACTTATACTATAAAAAAGATATTACTCCAAATTGTGATATACTTCTTGAATATCATCTTCTTCTTCTAACCTGTCGATGAGTTTCATTACTTCTTCTTCTTGTTCGTCGGTAAGTTTTTGTGTGTTTTTTGGAATGCGCTGAATAGTTGATTTTTTGGGTTCGATACCTTTATCATCTAAGAATTTTTGCATCTGTCCAAAATCCTCAAATTTTGTATGAATGATAATAATTTCTTGTTCTACTCCTTCTTCTACTTCAATAGTTGCTGTTGTGATGTCTTCTGCACCTGCATCAATAAAATCAAGTTCTAATTCTTCCATATCAACTTTATCAGCTTCTAGCTCAAAAACACCTGTACGGTCAAACATAAATTCTAAAGAACCTGTTTTTCCTAAAGCTCCTCCACAACGATTAAAGTGCATTCTTACCATTGCTACCGTTCTGTTTGAATTATTTGTAGCACATTCTACTACGATAGGTATTCCGTGCATGGCGTATCCTTCATATACAATTTCTTCAAAATCGCCATCTTCTTTTGAGGAGGCTCTTTTGATAGCTGCTTCGACTCTGTCTTTTGGCATGTTGAAACCCTTTGCGTTTTGCATTGCCGTTCTTAGGCGTGGGTTTGTGTCTGGGTCTGCTCCTCCTTCTTTTACTGCAATGGCAATTTCTCTTCCTACTTTTGTAAAGTTACGAGCCATTGCACCCCAACGTGCAAACTTAGCTTTTTTGCGATATTCAAATGCTCTTCCCATTTCTATATTGATTTATATAAATTCTATTTTGGTCTAAATTGACTAATTATTTTACAAAAATAAAAAAAATAGTTGAAGGGTTATTATTTCTTAGGAACAATTACAAATTAAATACTACAAAACACAAATACAACACACTGAATAATACTGATTTATTACTCAAAATGAATCGTTTATTTAATTTCTATTTCTTATATTAAAAAGTTATAAATCATTCCTCAACAATTCTCAATTTAGCAAAACTCAAAATAAGTGTTTTATTTCCTTCTGTATCAAAATTAATAATGGCACGTTTTCCACTTGTCGAAGAATCAATTTTCTTGACTGTTCCGAAGCCAAATTTTGGGTGTTCTACTCTAATTCCCTCCACAATATCCTCTGATTTGCTAGATACAAAAGGAGAATTATTAGATACAGATTTTAAAGGTTTTAAATTACTTCCTGTTTTGGCTGTTTCTGTTTTTTTATCATTCTTTTTTGCTGCACGATGACGCATAAAATTGGTCATGTGATTTGGGTTATTCCGTTGAATGGAACGAGAACGAGCATTGAATAATTCTTGGTCAATCTCAAACAAAAAACGAGAAGGCTCACACGAATTAAAACTACCAAAACGATAACGCTGCAAGGCATACGAAAGCGTAAGGCGTTCCTTGGCACGAGTAACAGCAACATAAAACAAACGGCGTTCTTCCTCCAAATCTTGCTGCGAAGTAATCATTCTGGACGAAGGAAAAAGCTCTTCTTCCATTCCGACCAAATAAACATACTCAAACTCTAAACCTTTGGCTGCATGAATGGTCATCATGGTAACAGCATCTTCATCTTCGCTGGCTTGGTCGACAGAAGACAAAAGCGCAACTTCTTGTAAAAAAAGTGATAGCGAAACATCTGGCTCTTCGGTTGTGGCTTCACTCAATTTATTTTGTACAAATTCTTGTGTTGCATTCAAAAGTTCTTGAATATTTTCATATCTGGCTCTTCCCTCTAGGCTTTCGTCGTCAAAAAGTGCTTTTACAATTCCTGAATGTTGAGCAATATATTTGGCAGCCGTAAAAGCATCGTTTTCAGAAGCAATAATTTGAAATGCCTTTGCTAGTTCTCCAAATTTTTCTACGCTTGTTCCTGCTCGTCCTTTCAAGTAGGCTGATGCGTGACGAGTAATTTTTGAAAGAGGAACATTATTTTCTCTTGAAGCTAAAAATACTTTCAAAACGGTTGTATTTCCAATTCCTCTTTTCGGATTATTGATAGAACGCCTCAATGCACCTTCGTCTTCTGGATTGACAGCCAAACGAAAATACGCCAACAAATCCTTAATTTCTTTTCGTTGATAAAATGAAAGCCCTCCAATAATTCGGTATTTTATATTCAGCCTTCGGAGTGCTTCTTCCATCGACCTAGATTGTGCATTTGTACGGTACAAAATAGCAAAATCATTTAGTCTTGCATTTTTTTGCGCCCTTGTTTCAAAGACATTTCCTGCTATTATTCGTCCTTCTTCTTGGTCTGAAGTTGTTCTGATTAATTCTATTTTTTCTCCTGCTATATTTTCAGTCCAGACTTCTTTGGGAATTTGATTTTTATTATTTTTTATTATTTTATTGGCAGCCTCTACAATCGTTTTGGTAGAGCGATAATTTTGTTCTAATTTAATAATTTCCAAATCTGGATAATCTCTTTCAAAGTTTAAGATATTTCGAATATCTGCACCACGAAAGGCATAAATACTTTGAGCATCATCTCCCACTACGCAAATATTGAGGTTTACGGCAGCTAATTTTTTGATAATTTTGTATTGAGCAATATTTGTATCTTGAAATTCATCAATCAAAATATACTTAAAACGATGCTGATATTTGTGTAGAATATCTTTGTGGTCACGAAAAAGCACAAAAGTTTGGTACAATAAATCATCAAAATCCATTGCATTAGCTTTAAAACAACGAGCTGCATATTCTTGATAAATCTTTCCAAAATGTGGACGTTTTGCTAGTGTATCTTCTGACAAAAACTCTGCATTCTGGTTGTATTCTTGTGGAGAAATAAGCGAATTTTTCAGGCTACTAATTCGGTTAAACATAGCAGCAGCTTGATAAATTTTGTCATCAATACCCATTTCCTTAACGATGTTTTTTATCAATGTTTTCGAATCATCTGTATCATAAATACTAAAACCCGAACGGTAACCCAATCTATCGCCATCAAAACGCAAAATACGAGCAAACATAGAGTGAAATGTTCCCATCCATAAATCTCTGCCTGTATTTCC
Organism: uncultured Cytophagales bacterium; assembly: GCA_937136415.1. Classification (GTDB taxonomy): domain Bacteria; phylum Bacteroidota; class Bacteroidia; order Cytophagales; family Bernardetiaceae; genus Bernardetia. The sequence goes on from CAKZOK010000180.1 coordinate 17,296, forward strand.
TGCCAAATTTTCGATACGCTCACGCATTTCTTTGGCTGCTTTATTGGTAAACGTCAATGCCAAAATTTGCCATGGAGAAGTTCCTTTTTCTAATAAATTAGCTATTCTGTACGTCAAGACACGAGTTTTGCCAGAACCTGCTCCTGCAATTAGAAGACATGCGCCTTCCGTTTTGAGTACGCCTAATTGTTGTTTTTCGTTTAAGTCTTTTATGAAATCTATCATTTTCTATATGTTTTTTTAACCGTCGTTGAGGCTTTGCCGTCAAACGAGGTTTTATTTTTTTCGTTTCTATTCTACTAAGCAAAGTTACTGAAAAATTAGCAAGGGAAAAGAATTATAAGAGAGAAGTAGTTTTTGATTGGATATTTTGTGAACGTGCATATAGTTGATAACTATTGTTTTAAAGTAAAATAAAAAAGCAATTTGTATTTATCCTGCAATTATCATATAAAGCAAGCGAATCACTCGCTAATCAGTTACAAAATATCACAACCGATTATACATTTTTATCCAACGTTCTGGCATTTCGCCTCTATTTGCCTGTTGATAATCATTGTAACTACACGGAATAATAGAAGGACGATGATAGGGATTTTCTTCATTATTTTCTTCAGAATGAGGCATCGGAACTTCTAACCACCATTTATCAGTAAGTTTACTTTTATAAAAAACCATCATAAAATCAGTACGTCCACCCATCGGAACAAGGTATTTTATATAAAACGGACTTCCAAAATCATACTCAGCCTGTCGATTATAAAATCCTTCTACAAAATACCAAATCATCGTCGAAATAATACTTGCTGTATGTCCATACAAATCCAAATCGGGATTATATTCGTAAAATCCTATTGAAGTCATTTGGACATTATTTCCTGCATACCAACAAATGCGAGTGGCTTCTTCTGCCGAAAGCCCAAAGGGTTGAGCGAGTTTATTTGCTGCTGCATCGGCTGCACGAATAGCACTCAAATCAAAACTAAGTAAATCTGCCGTTCTGACAAGTGGTTCTATTTCTTTTGGTTTATCTCTAATTTTTCCAACACCAATTATATCAAAGTTTAGTTTTTGATATAATTTTACAAAATCTAAGGGAATCAAATATTCTTGACTCGCCAAATGCGTAATATTAAATAAATAATTAGGCTGTAATTTCAATATTTTATCCATAAAACTATCAGCCAAAGAATCACTATTTGTGTCTAAATCAATCTTTGCATCGACACACAAAAGCGAAAGCATTTTATCTAAAGGTTTGTAGGCTTCATATTGCGCCAACGTCAAATCATGGCTTCCTCCAATAATAATGGGTAGAACATTTTTTTGTAAAAGTCTATAACAAACCTCACTCAAACGCTCTTTTGTAGAGGTTTCGTTTTCTGTTAGGCGCAAATTTCCTAAATCTATGATGTTATATTTGTGCGCTCTGCCTTTTTGCAAACGATATAATTTTTGACGAATAGCATCGGCAGCATTCAAAATAGATTTATTTTTTGAGCCTGTTTTATCATCAATTCCGATGAGTGCAATTTCGGCATTTTGCCAAGAAAAATCAGCCGAAAAATTACCATTCAAAATTTCAAACCAAGTATTTTTATGGTTTTGTCCATCAAAATTGGATAAAGAAGGTTTATCAAAAAATAATTCTAAATTCATCTTTTAATTTATAAATAAAACAATTAAAACACTAACTATCAATCAATTACATTTATTTATTTGACTGGATTAATTCAGAAATAGGCATTACTTCTACAGTTGCTTTGGTATCTAATTTGTCAAATTCTTTTAACTCTACCTCTTGAAGTGTATTGGGCAAAGAAACATTATAGGCTTGATTTACACGCACATAATTTTCTGTAAAACCAAAAATTTTGTCTTCTTTTACTTCATTTTCCCACAAAACCGTTTTTGTTTTTCCTAATTGAGTTTCATAAAAATAACGGCGTTTTTTATCCGACAAATTGTGTAGCATTTTCGAACGTTCTGCACGTATTTTTTTGGGAACTGCATTTCCCATTTCGGCAGCTTTTGTATTTTGGCGTTCAGAATATGTAAAGACATGCAAATACGAAATATCTAAACTATGCAAAAAGTTATAGGTTTGCATAAAATGTTCGTCGCTTTCATTAGGAAAACCAACAATTACATCAACACCAATACAAGCATCTGGCATTAGATTTTTGATTTTTTCTATCCTTTCTCTATACAAACTTGTTTTGTAACGACGACGCATAAAGCGCAAAATCTCATCACTACCCGACTGCAAAGGAATATGAAAATGAGGAACAAACTTTTTAGATTTGGCTACAAATTCGATAATTTCATCAGTCAATAAATTAGGTTCGATAGATGAAATACGGAAACGGTCAATACCTTCTATTTTATCTAATTGTTGTATAAGCTCAAAAAAAGTATAAACACGTTTGTTGTTTATCAATCCATAATCGCCTGTATTTACCCCTGTAAGCACTATTTCTTTTACATTTGTGGCTGCAATTTCTTTAGCAGCCTTCACAATATTTTCTATTGTGTCACTTCGGCTATTTCCTCTAGCAAGTGGAATTGTACAAAAGGCACAGTTATAATCACACCCATCTTGCACCTTCAAAAAAGTGCGTGTACGGTCGCCATACGAATAGGCAGTATTAAAATCAGTAGCTTGAGAAATTTCGGAAGCACAAAGCTGAACAGTATCTTTTTGTTCGAAATCATTCAAAACCTCAAACAAACGAAACTTTTCGGCAGCTCCCAAAACAGCATCAACTCCTTTTATAGTAGCAATTTCTTGAGGTTTTAGCTGTGCATAACAACCAATAATTATTACAAAAGAATTAGGTGATGTTTTTTTAGCTTGTTTGACGACTTGCTTGCATTTTTTGTCTGCATTTTCTGTAACCGAACAAGTATTGATAACAAAAATATCAGCCTTTTCAGAAAAATCTACACGTTCATACCCACGCTCTTCGAACTGACGAGCAATCGTTGAGGTTTCTGAAAAATTGAGTTTGCAACCTAAGGTGTAAAAAGCTACTTTACGCATGTTTTTTGATTTTCGTTTTAACTAGGAAAAGGCGTACCTTTTCCCTAATACATTTATTTTCAGACAGTTAGAAACTATCTACTACTTAATAAGCAAAGGTACGAAATAAAATAAAATTTGCATTTACCAAAAAATACTCTTTTATTTACTCTACTAGAAAAAATGTAAAAACTGAACTTAATTTTCTAAAAAATAGTTTGATTTTTATAGTTTCTTTAGTGAAACATGGGGATTTAGCTCAGTTGGCTAGAGTACTTCGCTGGCAGTGAAGGGGTCATCGGTTCGAATCCGATACTCTCCACCAAAACAAAGTTAAGAAGTATGATTTGTGAAGTTAGAAGTAAATTCAATTTCTAAAAAATTATATTTGAAACTCCTTTTTTTTTTGAGAAAAGGAGTTTTTTCTATAAAAAAATTTCTTTTGGATACTCTACTTCTACCAAAAAAAGACCATTTGAAGGAACAGAAAAACCCGCTGATTTTCTATTTTTATCTAAAATAATTTTTTCAAAATCATGTATTTCAATTTTTCCTTCTCCTACCAAAAAAAGCGAACCCACCACAGCACGTACCATTCCTCTCAAAAAACGATTTGCCGAAATAGTAAAACGCCAATATTCTGTTTGACTTGCTTGTTCTTTTGTCCAAATGGCTTTGCTAATATCACATTCAAAATTATTCACTTGAGTTTTTACTTTACTGAAAGATTCAAAATTAGTATGTTTTAATAAAAATTTTGCTGCTTCATTCATTTTGTCAAACCCATTTTTGTCAAATCCTCCTTTTTTTCTATGAAAGTGAGCATGATTTATCAAAAATGGATTTTTTTCAGTAATTAAATGATAATGATAACTTCTCAAAAAAGCATCAAAACGAGCATGAGCTGTTTCTCTAACAGGCAAAATATTTGAAATAGCAATTTGAGGAGGCAAAAAACTATTCATTCTATACTTTAAATCTTCTGTATCAATTTCTTTTTCTGTATCAAAATGAGCAAACTGTTTTTTGCAATGCACACCCGTATCGGTTCGCCCACTTCCAACAATGGGTGTTTGTGTTCTCAAAATTTTGGACAACCCATCTTCAATAATCGCTTGAATGGTCTTTGGTGTATTATTTTGAGCTTGCCAACCGTGATAATTTGTGCCTTCATAAGCCACTTCTAAAAAATAACGCATAATTTTCAGTTACCAGTAAGTAGTAATCAGTTACTAGTTTTTAAGATTAATTTTTTAATAAAGTAAAAGGGCAAAATTTCTAAACATGCTAAAGTGTATTCTATGATATTCTATACTTTCTCCAAATTTACTAATAAATCACCTTCTAAAACAGGAACATTTTTAAACTTATCAATCTGCAGACAAAAATCCATATCGTCACTAACACCTTTTTTTGCAAGGCGTTTGTAGTGAGAAGAATGTTTTAAAATTTTGGACAAATTCTTTTTTACAGAAGTATAGGAATGAGAAGTAAAAAGTGTTTCATCACCTTCCCACCAAAAATCTCCTTTAAGTTTTAGAGCCAACGCACCAGCAAAAAGAGCATCTTCTGCATTAAAACGCCCCTTCCAACCTGCACAAACAATAACAACATCTTTATTTTGAGATTTTAGATAGTTAGTAACTGCTCTTAAATTTAGAAAAGAACCAATAATTACTTGCTCGGCTGTATTTTTGACAGCTTCGATGGCTTGTGTTCCGTTGGTTGTTGTCATGACAATTTTTTTAAATTCTTGTGCCATGTGTTCGAAGGGAGAGTTTCCGATGTCAAAACCTTCTACTTTTTCTCCATTTCGTTCGCCTGCTGTTACATAATCTTGGGTTTTGTAATGTAGTGCATCGGCAATATCTGCAACAGGAATAACATGAGTTACTCCACTAGCCAAACCTGCCACGATGGTAGAAGTTGCTCTAAAAATATCTACAATAACAGTAATTTTTCCTGTTAAATCTATAAAAGAAACTGCATCAGGAGTAAGGCAGATTTCTAATGTTGGTTTTTGAATTTTATTCATGAATTTTATTTAAACACAGGTTCACAGAGGAACGCAGAGAATGAAAACTACTTTTTGAGTAGAATTGGTAAATGTTTTTTATGATGAAATACAGTTTTAAAAAGACAAAAGACAAATACAAAGAATAAAAACTCACTTTTTGCATTCGCCTTTCACTGGTAACTGCTCACTGATAATTGACTTAACGTAGTCTTTCAATAACCATTTCAAGTATTTCTGCAAAGGTATCAATTTCTTCTTTAGTATTGTAAAGTGCAAAAGAAGCACGAGCTGTTCCCTCCAAATTTAATCTTTTCATAAGAGGTTGAGTACAATGATGCCCCGTTCGGATAGCAATTCCGTTGGCATCAAGCATCAAACCCATATCGTAATGATGAACTCCATCAACAACAAAAGAAATAACACTTGCTTTTTCTTTGGCAGTTCCTATTATTTTTAAATCTTTAATGGACGATAACTTTTGAGTTCCGTACTCTAAAAGCATTTGTTCGTGTGCAATAATTTCTTTTTTGGTAAGATTATTTACAAACTCAAAAGCCAAACGCAGCGCAACAGTATCAGCAATATTGGGCGTTCCTGCCTCAAATTTGTAAGGTAATTGATTGTAAGTAGAAACATCAAAAGAAACTTCTTTTATCATTTCTCCACCTCCCATATAGGGTGGCATCGCTTCTAAAAGCTCTTTTTTTCCATACAAGATACCAATTCCTGTGGGCGCATACACTTTATGCCCCGAAAGCGCATAAAAATCTACATCCAAATCCTGTACATCAATCTCTAAATGTGGACTTGCCTGCGCTCCATCAATAACTACTTTTGCACCAACTTCATGTGCTTTTTTTATGATTTCTTTTACTGGATTTATTGTTCCTAAAGAATTTGAAACATGAACAAGAGCAACAATTTTTGTTTTTTCAGAAAGTAAATTTTGATAGGCTTCTAAATCCAATTCTCCATTATCAAAAACTGGAATTACTTTTATTTTTGCACCTGTCTGTGAAGCTACAATCTGCCAAGGAACAATATTAGAATGATGTTCTAAACTAGAAATAATAATTTCATCGCCTTCTTTCAAAAAAGTTTTTCCATACGATTGAGCCACCAAATTGATGCTTTCGGTAGTTCCACGAGTAAAAATGACTTGCTCTTCAGAGGGAGAATTAATAAAATGTTGTGCTGCTTTTCGTGTCTGTTCGAAAGCATCTGTTGCACGCTCGGCAAGTGTGTGCGCTCCTCTATGAACATTCGAATTAATTTTTAAATAATAATTTGAAAGCGCATCAATGACTGATTTTGGTTTTTGTGTAGTGGCTGCATTGTCAAAATAAATTAAGGGTTTGCCTTGAATATTTTGATTGAGAATGGGAAACTCTTCTCTAATTTTATGTATATCGAATTTGGTTGCAGTAAGCATAATAGTCTGGTTTAGATAGCCGACAGTTTTCAAATTGTCGCAAATTGTACTGCTGACACTTAGAAAATGCCAGCTACTTTATTACAAAGGTAATTAATTTAGATTGTTTTTAAACAAGGTAATTTATTAGATTATAATAAAATGGATTAAGGTTTTGTTTTGGATAACTCAAAGAAAAAGCAACTTCAAAATATGAAGTTGCTTTTTTTATTTGACAAAGAAATACGAATACAAAACACGCTAAAGCGTATTCTACATTTAGATTACTACACAATTTCCATTTTTTACATCAGTAACTACGCTTTTATATTTTGCCTGTTTTACTTGTCCATTTTTATAACGAACTCTAACAACATCGTTTCTCTTTGGTTCATTTGAAACCGTTCGTGGCGCAGTAGGTGCGATATTTTGTCCAGTTCCGTGCGCTCTTTGATTATCACTTGTTGTATCTACTTCTTCGGTACGATTTACCTCCATTTGTTTTTGTGCTTCTTGTTGTTTGCGCATTTGTGCGTCCAACTGACGGCGATGAGCATTTTGTAGAGCTTCTAATTCTTCTGGGTCTGGCTCATGAAGTTTTGCACGAGAAAGGAACGAAGTAATTTCTTGATTTATTTCATCTAATAAAGCTCTGAATAAATCAAATGCTTCCATTTTATAGATAACCAATGGGTCTTTTTGTTCGAAGCGAGCCATTTGTACTTGTTGGCGCAAATCGTCCATATTTCTCAAATGCTCTTTCCAAAGATTATCAATAATAGAAAGTACCATTGTTTGTTCTAAGGTAGCAACAAGATTTGCACCTTTTTTCTCAATCGTTTCTTCAATATTTACTGGCATCTGAACCATTCTACGCTGGTCAGTGATTGGAATGATTATTTCTCTTGCACTCCCTCCACGCTCTGCATGAATATTTTCTAATGTTGGTACTACTTTTTCGGCAATTTCTTTATTTTTCTGACGGTAAGCAGTGTAAGCCTCCTCATACAGACGTTGAGAAATTGTTTGGTCATTTAATGATTGAAATTCTGATTTTGTAATCTTTGTTTGGATTCCCAAAAGAGAAAATACTTCCAAATGAAAAGACTCAAAATCTCCTTTATACATCTGTACGAGTTGGTCAGATACTTTTGCAAAAATAAGCATAATATCTAATTCCAGACGTTCTCCAAAAAGTGCATTACGACGACGTTTGTAAATAACTTCTCTCTGCTGATTCATTACATCATCATACTCAAGAAGATTTTTACGAGAGCCAAAATGATTCTCTTCTACTTTACGTTGTGCATTTTCAATAGATTTTGTAATCATAGAATGCTGAATTACTTCGCCTTCTTCTAATCCTAATCTATCCATAATTTTGGCAATTCTGTCCGAACCAAACATACGCATAAGTGGGTCTTCCAAAGAAACAAAAAACTGCGAAATACCAACATCTCCCTGACGACCAGCACGACCACGAAGCTGTCTATCTACTCGGCGAGAATCATGACGCTCCGTTCCGATGATTGCAAGCCCTCCAGCTTGTTTGGATTCTGGTGAAAGTTTAATATCTGTTCCACGCCCTGCCATGTTGGTTGCAATGGTTACACTTCCCGAAACTCCTGCTTTTGCTACAATTTCAGATTCTTTTTGATGCTGCTTGGCATTCAAAACTTCGTGTGGAATTTTACGCATTTGTAACATTCTACTCAAAATCTCTGAATTTTCTACTGTTGTTGTACCTACAAGAACAGGTCTTCCTGCTTCTACAGAATGTTGGATTTCATCGGCTACGGCATTGTATTTTTCACGCACCGAACGGAAAATTTTGTCTTGACGGTCATCTCTCTGAATCGGACGATTTGTAGGAATAATTACTACATCAAGTTTATAAATTTCCCAAAACTCTGTTGCTTCTGTTTCGGCAGTACCTGTCATACCCGAAAGACGGTAATACATACGGAAATAGTTTTGAAGTGTAACTGTTGCATACGTTTGAGTTGCATCTTCAATTTCTACACTTTCTTTTGCTTCTAAGGCTTGATGCAGACCGTCAGAATAACGACGACCGTCCATAATACGCCCTGTTTTTTCATCTACAATCTTTACCTTATCTTCCATCACTACATAATCTGTATCTTTTTCAAAGAGCGTATATGCCTTCAAAAGCTGTGTCACAGTATGAATACGTGATGTTTTGATAGAATAATCTGTAAGTAATTTTTCTTTTGTTTCTAGCTTTTGTTTTTCTTCTAGGTCTTTGTCGTTGTCTATGCGAGCAATTTGTGTTGCCACATCAGGAAGGATAAAAAAGCGAGGGTCTTCTCCATCTCTTGTAATGGCTGCTGTTCCTTTTTCTGTAAGCTGAACTTTATTTTGTTTTTTCTCAATGAAGAAATATAGAGGTTCGTCGGCTTCTGGCATACGGCGAGCGTTGTCTGCCAAATACTCATTTTCAGTTTTTTGAAGCAATGCCTTCATTCCTGGCTCACTCAAGAATTTAATCAAAGGTTTGTATTCTGGAAGCCCTCTAAAAGCTCTAAAGAGTGGCAAACCTGCTTCTTTTTCGTTTCCTGCTTTTATTTTTTGTTTGGCATCTTGCAAAAAGTCTTGTGATAATTTTCGTTGAAGAGCTACCAATTTTTCGATACGAGGTTTGAAAATATCATATTCCTGCGTTCCTGCATCTTGTACAGGTCCTGAAATAATAAGAGGAGTACGAGCATCATCAATCAAAACAGAATCTACCTCATCAATCATTGCAAAATAATGCCCACGCTGAACAAGTTCTTCTGTTTCACGAGCCATATTATCACGTAGATAATCAAATCCAAATTCATTATTTGTTCCATAGGTAATGTCAGCAGCATAGGCTTTTCTTCTTGCTTCTGTATTTGGTTGGTGCTTATCAATACAATCAACATTCATCTCATGAAACTCAAAAATAGGAGCGACCCATTCAGAATCTCGTTTGGCAAGATAATCATTTACTGTAATTACATGAACACCTTTGCCAGATAAAGCACGAAGGAAAGCAGGCAGAGTAGCCACCAATGTTTTACCTTCTCCTGTTGCCATTTCCGAAATTTTACCTTCATAAAGCACTACTCCACCCATTATTTGGACATCGTAATGAACCATATTCCATTCCATTTCTTGCCCCATGGCTGTCCATCTGTTGTGCCATGTTGCAGTTGCATTGTCAGCTTCTCCTACAATTTCTATTTCATTATTAAATCTTCCTTCTTGTTGTCTTTTTTGTATAATTCTACGGTCGTGGTCAGTTGCTTTGACTGTAATTTTTTTATTTTGAGTAAAGCGTCTGGCTGTATCTTTTACAATAGCAAAAACGAGAGGCAATACTTTATCTAATACTTCATCTAACTTTACATTTCTATCCTTTTCTAATTTATCTACTTGTACAAATATTTTTTCTTTTGTGCTGATGTCCATTTCTGGCTCATCTGCAATTTGCTTTTTTAGTTCATCAATTTTGTTATCTATATCTGATACATGCTCATTTATTTGAGTCCTTACTTGACGAGTTTTTTCTCTCAATTCATCATCTGTTAGGACATGAAGTTGTTTGTATTCTGCATTTACTTGCTCTACATAAGGAACAAGTTTTTTGCGATCTCGTTCGGATTTTGTACCGAAAACTTTAGCGACCACGTTTGTAATTGAATTAAACATAATATTTTATATAGTTCTGTATTGATTGCTTATTTAAGTAGCTGCCTTTGATTTTTGTAATTAATCCAAGTTTGCAGTTGTCTTACTCTTCTTTTTTAATTGATTAAGTCAAAAATTAAGCAAAGACGCTTTTTTTGTTCGTTTTGACTTAAAATTTATTTAAAAATAAATAGAAAGGTATAATGAAAAAAATAAATCCGACAAAATGGCAGAAGATATTGATTTGCACCAACATACAAAGTTACAAATCATCAATCGATTTTGCAATTCATGAAATAAAGTCAAAAAAAGAATACCTTTTAATTTGAGGAAAAAGAAGAAAAGAAAAAAAGAAATTAATGCAAAAAACAATTTTATTGATTAAATTACAACATCTATAAAATTAATTAGAGTATTAGAATAGATTCTTTTTTGCATTTGCTAAAGAAAAACAATACTTCAATATTCTACTAAATATTACAATTATCTTCTAAGTTTTATTATATTATGTCCAATAAAGAAGATGAGCAATCCCAACAAAATCTACAAAACCAACATCCAGTTTTAGATGTTTTTATGGATAAGGCATTTAATAAAATTGCTCTACTTGCCACGCAGTTTGTCGATGCTTCTCTTTCTATAATTTCATTAAAAAATCAAACCAAAATTTGGTTTCACTCTGTCGATAATTTGGATATCAAAGAAGTTTTGGAAGAAAAAAAATACTACGAATCTATTTTTCCAACTGAATTTGATAAAAACATAATTGAAACGCCTTTCATCTCTGAGCATACCTCAACAGATGAAAAACGAGGTCGATGTTCTTATATTTTTATTCCTCTGATAAATAAAAAGCAAAATGTGGGTACTTTTTGTATCATCAATACAAAACCTAATTATCTTACCAATAAGGAAAAAAATCTTTTGCTTACCCTTCTTGATTTGATTATTGAACAAATAAATATTGATTTATCAACTAAACAAATTGTTCAATCTAAAGAAAAAATGTTAAGTATTTTCAAATCTATTTATGATAGTGGTGGTGGTGCTAAAAGTTTTATTGATAAAAACCTAAATATTGTTTATACCAATCAAATTGCAAAAAAAATGTGTCTAAATATATTTGGAAAAGAACCTAAATCAGGAGATTCTGCATTAAATTTTATACCCACAGAGCGAAAAGAGTATTTTGAAGATGCTTACCAAAGAGTTTTAACTGGCACTATTATTCAAACAGAAAATATTCAACAAGGCATTTGGTGGAAGTCCAGTATACAACCCATTTATGATAAAAATAAGGAAATAATTGGTTTATCGCATAGTGTTGAAAATATTACTAAACATAAAAATACGGAAAAGCAAGCCAAAGAACTACAAGATAACTTAGATATTCTTTCTCAAAACTTTCCTGATGGTTCTATATCTTTGATAGATAAAAAAATGAATGTTTTATATACAGGAGGACAGGGCTATAAAAAATTTGGTATCGAACCCAAAAATTTTTTCAGCAAGCATTTGAGCGAAATGATACTTCCACGGTTATACAATAAATTAAAAGAAGTCGTTCCTAAGGTTTGGCAGGGGCTTTCTGTTTCTTATGAAGTAAACCATAAAGAACGACTATTTTTGGCACAAGCATCACCCATAACAAATGAAAATAATAAAATAGATGCTTTTGTATTGACTGTTGTGGATATTACAGACCAAAAACAACGAGAGAATAAAATTAAGAAACAAAATGAGAGGTTAAAAAATATTGCTTTTCAACAATCACATAAAGTAAGAAGACCTGTTGCTACTATTTTAGGATTAATGAATTTGATAAATATGGAAAAAGAGCAAGAAACGATACATTTGTATTTAGGACATCTGCGCCATGAAGTAGAAACTCTTGACATTATTATTCGAAAAATCGTAAAAATGACTAATCAAGAGTAAATAAATTAGACTATTTTTGAAAAAAATAAATTACCCCCCCTTTATGAACTTTTACACAAAAAAATCTTATACAAAGCCATTTTCTTTAATTTGCCTTTCTGTTTTGTGGCTCTCTTTTACATCGTCTTTTGCTCAAGGAGAAATAAAAAAAGAATTTTTGCAATCAGGCCCGATGGTGGGCTATTCCGAAATGAGCGAAATTGGTCTTTGGATACAAACAAAAAAAGCAGCAAAAATACAAATTGCTTATCGTCCAAAAATAGATTTATCAACCAATAAACCTATTTCAAATACCACTTTTCAACTTACAGAACCCATACAAACCAACTCACTAACAGCTTTTGTAGCCAAACCTATCTTAAAAAACCTTGACCATTCTACCAAATATGAATACAAAATATTGATAAATGATAAAGAAATTAGTTTTGATTATGAATTAAAATGCCAAACTCAATTACTTTGGCAATACAGAAATGACCCTCCCAAAATAAAATTTGCCTTTGGCTCGTGTGTTTATGTAAACGAACCAAAAGATGACAGACCAGGAAAAGGGTATGGAGGAGAATATGAGATTTTTACTTCTTTGCACAAAGAAAACGTAGATTTTATGGTTTGGGGAGGTGATAATACCTACTTGCGTGAGCCAGACTGGGGTAGCCGTTCGGGCATTATGCACCGTTATACACACACTCGTTCGCTTCCAGAAATGCAGCCTCTTTTAGGTACAGTTCATAATTATGCTACTTGGGACGACCACGATTTTGGACCTAATGATTCTGATTATACATTTTGGAATAAGGATATTACAACAGAAGCCTTTCAGCTTTTTTGGCATAGCCAAAATACAAATAACATTGATGGTGGAAATGATGTTGCAAGTACTTTTTATTGGGGAGATGTTCAATTTTTTATGTTAGATAATCGTAGTTTTAGACAAGCACAAAATTATAAAGCCAAAAACAAAAGCTATTTTGGTCAAAAACAAGTGCAATGGCTTATCGAATCATTGGTGGCTAGTAAAGCTCCTTTTAAATTTGTGGTTGCTGGTGCGCAAATTTTGAATGAAAGTGCTATTTTTGAAAATTATGCAACTTATGCCGAAGAACGCACTCAACTTTTAGAAGAAATCAAAAAACAAAATATTGAAGGTGTAATATTCCTTACAGGCGACCGTCATCATAGCGTAATTACAAAGCTGGATAGAGCAAAAGATTATTCATTATACGATTTTACTTCTTCTTCGCTTACGGCAGGTTCAGCTCCCCCTTATCAAGATGAAAACCCGACAGCAATAAAAGACTCATTTATTCTAAGACACAATTATGCAATTATCGAAATTGAAGGAAAACGAAAAAACAGAACCCTAACAATTATCTACAAAGACAAAGATGGTAAAGAACTATATTCGCTCAAAATAAAAGAAGATGAATTGAAAAAAAATAAAAAATAAAAGTTCTCTAAAAATTTTTACATCTACCTTTATTATCGAAAGTGCAATTAGTTATAAAAATAATTATAATTGATTCAAATACCATTTTTTTGTATTTAGGGTGGGGAATGACAGTTCAAAAGCTACTTTCTACCATTCAACAGACTGGGAAGTTTGTTATACACAACTTGGGTTAAATAAAAAACTCCTCATTCGAATTTTATACATTCTAAATGAAGAGTTTTTTTAATGTTCTTGATTTCTCTATACTAATTTTATTTGCTGCCGACTTGTTCTTTTTCGCTTTCTGTTTCTTTGTTTGCAGCCATTTCTTCGTGTAATTTGCCTTGTATGAGTTCTTGTAAATTGAATGGTGCTGGTTGTCTTTCTATACTTTTTTTGATGAGCGTATGAAGTTGTTTTTCGTTTTCAAAGTATTCTCGGTGCCATGTCGAAGTGGCTATAAATTTCATAAATTCTGCTTCTTCTTTGTGCGAAGTTTCTCCATCTAATAGTAAATATACTGTTTCTTTGAATACTGGAAGTTTATTTAATTTGCTCATGATGAATTGGGGGTAAATGGGTTTTGAAAATAATAATTTACGTTATGATACTGCCTTTTTTGAATAAAATATGTAACTAAATAGTCTTCAAAACTTGGCAAATAAAAAACCCTAACAACAAACTATAAAAGGTTGGTTCTCAAGGCTGCAAAATATCATATATAAATCTTAAAATTTCTTGGAAAGAAATGACTATCAAAACTATGTACAAAACCATTTGATAGTTGAACACAAAAAGCAGAATTGCTTTCTATATCTTGTTCATCTTGTTCAATGTGTGCTTGGTTTGTAGTCTGATTTGGTTGATCTTGCTCTTTGCCCTGAAAATTATAAAACTGAACTTGAAACGTTTTTGCTAAAAATAGATTACAAAATACTGATTTGGGTAAAAATAAATTACCTACACTATCCACACTAGAAGATATAAAATCAAATTTATAGTTCAATTTATTTATTTTATTATCTCTATGTTGAGTGTAATTTATCATACTATTTATTTATATAAATCAATTTTTAAAGATTTTGTTTGGATTTATGTATTATTTGTTTTGGAAAAATATTTTTCCGAAATCTTATTTTTAGTAAGATAACTCTTTCAAATTCAATTACTCAACTTATTTTATTTCAAAATAATTCAAAAATAATTCCTTTTTTTCAAATTTAAAAAAAATAACATAAAAAAACCTTCATCTCAACTAAATGAAATAAAGGTTTATATTTTATAAAAGTTGCCCCGCAAGGACTCGAACCTCAACTATCGGTACCAAAAACCGGTGTTCTGCCAATTAAACTACAGGGCAAGCTAAAAATCAAATGATTAAAACTCAATTTTGAAGTGGTTAATAAAGTTAATTTATTAACACCTCTTTGTTTCAAATCGGTTACAAAAGTAGCATTTTTATTTTAGAAAAACAATTAAAAATTATTTTTTTTTGAAAAATTTTTAAAATTACTTCGTTTGTACAATTTAAACCCATAAAAAACAAAATTAGTTTACTTTTCTTCAGGATTTATCTTAAAAAAAAGTGACTTTAATTCTGTTGCATCTTCTGCCTTCATTCTACCAGCCAAAACCAAACGCAACTGACGACGACGCAAAGCTCCTTCAAAAAGCATCATTTCTTTTTCTGTTTCGGGTACTAATTCAGGAACATTGATAGGGTTTCCCATTTGGTCGACAGCAACAAAAGTCAAGAAGGCTTTATAAGCTAACTTTCGTCCTGCACCTTCCAAAATATTCTCTCCATACGCCTCTACATACACTTCCATTGAAGAACTAAAAGCACGGCTCACATGCGCTTCTAAAGTAACAACTCCTCCCAAAGGAACAGATGCTTCGAACGAAACATTATCGACAGAAGCTGTAACCACAACACGATTACAGTGTTTTTGAGCTGAAATAGCTGCTGCAACGTCCATCAAGTGCATAAGCCTTCCTCCCATCAAATTATTGAGAGGATTGGTATCATTTGGCAACACCATTTCGGTCATTGTAACATAAGATTCGCTTGCTTTTTTTGATTTAGGAGGCATATAAATAAAATTATGAAATTAAAAGTATGAAATTAGAAGTAAATACTAAAAAGTCATTTACACTCTCCACTCTATATTTGAAAAGTATTATTATTACAAAAGTAAGCAACAATAGTTATATCTAGGGCGTTAAAAAAAATAAATTATTGAATAAAAATCATTTATTCTAAAAATAAGTTGTGTTTTTGTGATAAATTGTAGCATCAGGTAACTTACGCTTTAGCGTGAGAAAATATATCAAATGTAGCTTGCGCTTTAGCGTCAGAAAAGAATATCCATCTATGAAAAAATATAATCCTCTCTCATTTCTTTTATTATTTTTCTTTATTATTTTTTCTCTACCTATTTTTGCTCAAAAGAGTCAAAACTTGGCTTTAGCAGATGAGTATTATCAACAAGGAGAATATGAAAAAGCAATTCAGTATTATCAAAAAATAGCTAAAAAAGCTCCCTCAGCCTCTTATATTTATGCCAATTACTTAGATGCTATGTTGCGTTTGGAAAAGCTAAAAGAGGCTCAAAAATATCTTGAAAAATGCTTAAAAGACAGACCATTAGCCCCCCAAATAAATATTGATTATGCAAAACTTTTCTTACAAAAAAGAGAAGATAAAAAGGCAAACAAACATTTTGAAGAATATATAAATTCTATTAAATCAAATTCTCATTTGGCTCGTGTAGCTGCTCGTGTTTTGGCACAGGAAGGGTTTTATCAACATGCCGAAAAACTATATTTACAAGCACAAAAAAACACAAAAGAAAACTATGATATGGATTTGGGTTTGCTTTATTTGGCAATGGGAAAACCTAAAAAGATGATAAAACAGTTTTTGATTTTACTAGAAAAACGTCCAAATGATGCGCCTTATGTTCAACATTTATTACAATCTCGTTTGTCCGAAGATGAAGAATGGGATATGATTGAACCGATGTTGTATGAGGCAATTCAGAAGCACCCCGATAATGAGATTTTTAGTGAAATGTTGGTTTGGTATTTTCTTCAAAGAAAAAACTTTATAATGGCATTTAGACAAGCAAAGGCATTGGATAAAAGAAACAAGTCGGAGGGTATGAAAATTATGGAAATCGGAATGCTTGCCTATAATAATGAAGAATGGAAAAGTGCTATCACAATTTTTGAGCATTTGACAGAGAGCTATAAAGGACAAAGGATTTATCCACAAGCCAAACATTTTTTGATGGCATCAAAAGAAGAATATATCAAGCATCAATTTCCTGTCAATAAAGAAGAAATAAAATCGCTTGTCAGTGACTATCAAGAGTTGCTCTCAGAAATAGGCTGGAGTCCAAATACTGCCAAATCAGCTCGTAATATGGCTCTTTTACAGGCTTTTTATCTCAATGAAAAAGAAATTGCTATCAATACACTCAACAAAATTACCAAAATTAGAGGTGTTCCTCATCAGCTTATAAGTCAAGTAAAATTAGATTTGGGAGATATTTATGTATTAAAAAATGAACCTTGGGAAGCTACTTTGTTGTATTCACAGGTCGAAAAAACTGAAAAAGAAACTCCTTTGGGATATTCTGCCAAACTCAAAAATGCCAAACTTTCTTATTTTAGTGGTGATTTTAAATTAGCAAAAGCACATTTGGATATTCTAAAACTAGCTACTTCAAGAAAGATTGCCAATGATGCTATGGATTTATCAATTTTGATTCAAGATAATACTGGTCTGGATTCGTCTGAAACGGCTATGAAAGAATATGCAGCCATTGACCTATTGATTTTTCAACAACAATATCAAGATGCTTTATCAGCTTATAAAAAAATGCTTTCTCATTTTGATGGACACTCTCTTACCGACGAAATTTATTGGAAAGAAGCTACTATTTTACAAAAAATGGGGCGTTTTGAAGAAGCTGCCGAAAAACTAAAAACGGTTTTAAAACTTAATCCAAGTGATATTTTTGGTGATGATGCCAATTTTCTTTTAGGAAAAATATATGAAGAAAATCTAAAAGATACACAAAAAGCCGAAGAATATTACAAAAAACAACTTATCGATTATGCTGGCAGCGTCTATGTAGTGGAAGCTAGAAAACGCATCAGAAGATTGAGAGGAGAAATCATAAATTAATCGTGCGACGATGGCGATTATATTTTGACCTAGGCTGTTCAGAATTTCAAAAATTCTTCCTATAGTTTATAGTCATTTTCATTCTTTGATAGATTGATTTATAAATCAAAAATAACAATTAAAATTTTATTCTAGCTGTATCGCAGTGTAACCTTTGTAGATTTAGATTTTAATCAAAATGAAGGCATTTAGGAGCTACAGAATAGCGAAACCTTGAAATTAGACACATTTAGAATACAAACAACAAGGTTACGCTACGAGATAGCTAAATTTCAAAAGACACGAAAACTGTATGAGAAAATAACCAAATTTTGAACAGCCTAATTTTGACCATTATCAATGTTTGATTTTTATGTAAACTTTAGTTATCTGATATTTAAAAGTATCTTAGTAATTTTAATTCCGTAATTTTTAATTAGCTTCGCTGATTATTTCATAATTCGTAATCCGTAATTGAACCATGTTACACCTTCAACTTCCCACCGACCCACGCTGGACAGAACTAGCACAAGAAAGTATTGAGGCTATCCTAACCGACCACGCTTATTGCGAACAAAAAGCAGCTTCTTCTTGTATTTCTCTAATTATTACCTATAATCATTTACCAAAACTTGTTGATACTCTTTCGCCCATTGTTGCAGAAGAATGGTCGCATTTTGAAATGGTATTAGAACAACTTCGAAAGCGCAATCTTACTTTTGGGGGCAAGAGAAAAGATGAATATGCACTCAAGTTACGCAATTTTATGATAAAAGGAGGAAGTGAAAAAATGCGTCTTTTGGATAATTTGTTGGTCAATGCACTCATAGAGGCTCGTAGTTGTGAGCGTTTCAAAATGCTTTCTAATACAATGAAAGATGAAGAATTGAAGAAATTTTATCGTGAATTAATGGTTTCGGAAGCTCGTCATTATACTGTTTTTATTGGTTTGGCAAAAGAATATTTACCAAAAGAAATAGTAGATAAACGCTGGCAAGAATTTTTGAATCATGAGTCTGAAATAATGAAAAGTTTGGAACTTCGTGGTGATAGAATGCACTAAAGATTATTCTATAAAAAAATCTCAATACAAAAAAATTGTATTGAGATTTTTTATAAATTGAAATCCATACGCTTTACTTATGCTAAAGTAAGCTGTATTTATTTTACAAAATCAGAACCTGCCTTTGCAGTCAAATATTCTCTATTTAGGCGAGCAATATGCTCTTGACCAATCAGTTTTGGGCATTCTGCCGAACATGCACCTGTGTTTGTACACGAGCCAAAACCCTCTTCGTCCATTTGAGCCACCATATTTTCAGCACGTTTTTGTGCTTCTGCTTTTCCTTGTGGAAGAAGTGCAAGCTGCGAAACTTTAGCCGAAACAAAAAGCATAGCCGACGCATTTTTACACGCTGCCACACACGCTCCACAACCAATACATGCTGCAGCTTCAAAAGCCTCATCAGCAATTTCTTTAGGAATAGGCATTTCATTTGCATCACGAGCATTTCCTGTATTTACAGAAACATAACCTCCCGACTGAATGATTCTATCAAAAGCACTTCTATTAACTGTCAAATCCTTAATTACTGGAAATGCAGCAGCCCTCCAAGGCTCAATAGTAATGGTTGTATTGTTTGGAAAAGAACGCATGTGCAACTGACACGTTGTAACACCTTCAAGCATTCCGTGTGGGTGTCCATTGATGTACATTGAGCAAGCACCACAAATTCCTTCACGACAATCGTGGTCAAAACTTATTGGGTCTTCACCTTTTCGGACAAGTGTTTCATTTAACATATCTATCATTTCTAAAAATGACATATCTGTCGAAACGCCGTCTAATTTATAGTTTTTAAAGCCACCTTTTGCATTTGCATTGGCTTGTCTCCAAACTTTTATTTTATATGAATTATGTTGTTCTGCCATAATTTTTATGTATTTCTATTTAATTGAAAGTGTTTTTAGCTTAGCCCCTAAGGGTTTTCGAAAGCCCTTAGGAGCTGAATATTTTATTTGTAACTACGCTGTGTAAGTTTGACATTTTCGAAGACTAATTCTTCTTTATGCAAAACAGGGTCGCCAGTCATCATTTCGCCTGTGCTATTTTTAGGAAACTCCCAAGCAGCCACATACGAATAATTTTCATCATCACGTTTTGCTTCACCATTTATTTCATACTCTTCTCTAAAGTGTCCCCCACAAGATTCATTTCTATTGTGAGCATCAAGAATCATAAGTTCGCCAAGCTCCAAAAAGTCAGCAATACGCAATGCTTTTTCAAGTTCTGCATTAAGTTGGTTTTCAGTTCCTACTACTTTTACATCATTCCAAAACTCCTCACGTAATTTTTGAACTTCTACACGAGCAAGTTTTAAGCCTTCTGCATTTCTTGACATTCCACAATATTCCCACATAATACGACCCAGTTTTTTATGGATTTCATCAGGAGTTTGTTTGCCATTAATGCTCATTACCTTCTTAATTCTTGCTTCTATTTCTTGTTTTGCTTGTGTAAATGCTTGATGTGAAGTGTCTTCAGTTTTGTATGGTTGTGTTGCTAAGAAATCACCTACTGTATAAGGAGCTACAAAATATCCATCAGCCAAACCTTGCATCAATGCACTTGCTCCCAAACGGTTTGCGCCATGGTCAGAGAAATTAGCTTCTCCAAGTGCATAAAGCCCATCAACATTTGTCATAAGGTTATAATCTACCCAAAGCCCTCCCATTGTATAATGTGGTGCTGGATAAATTTTCATCGGAACTTTATAAGGGTCTTCGTGTGTAATTTGTTTGTACATGTCAAACAAATTGCCATACTTATCTGCTACTCTACTTTGCCCATCTCTTTTAATAGCATCTCTAAAATCAAGATAAACAGCTTTTCCTGTTGCTCCTACTCCCAACCCTTCATCACAAACATATTTTGCATTTCTTGAAGCCACATCACGAGGAACAAGATTACCAAATGTTGGATATTTTTCTTCTAAATAATAAAAACGGTCTTTTTCTGCAATTTCAGATGGTTTTTTGTTTTTATCTTCTGGATTACGAGGCACCCAAACACGCCCATCGTTACGCAATGATTCTGACATCAAGGTAAGTTTTGATTGATGGTCGCCCGAAACAGGAATACAAGTTGGGTGAATTTGCGTATAACAAGGATTTGCAAAATAAGCACCTTTTTTGTGCGCTCTCCAAGCTGCCGTAGCATTACACGCCATTGCATTTGTAGAAAGGAAAAATACATTTGAATACCCACCCGTACAAAGCAAAACAGCATGACCTGCGTGAGATTCAATTTCTCCAGTTACTAGATTACGAGTAATAATTCCTTTTGCCTTTCCATCAATTTTGACAATATCAAGCATTTCTGTACGAGTAAACATCTCTACTTTTCCAGTTGCTACCTGACGACTAAGCGCAGAATAAGCACCCAAAAGAAGCTGCTGACCTGTTTGCCCTTTTGCATAAAAAGTACGTGAAACCAACGCTCCACCAAAAGAACGATTATCAAGCATTCCACCATATTCACGAGCAAAAGGAACACCTTGAGCCACACATTGGTCAATAATATTTACACTTACTTGTGCCAAACGATGTACATTTCCTTCTCTTGAACGATAATCGCCACCTTTTACAGTATCATAGAACAGACGATAAACACTATCGCCATCATTTTGATAATTTTTGGCTGCATTAATTCCTCCCTGTGCTGCAATAGAGTGCGCTCTACGTGGGCTATCATGGAAAGTAAATGCTTTTACATTGTAGCCCAGCTCTGCTAAAGAAGCTGCTGCTGCTGCACCTGCAAGACCTGTTCCGACAACAATAATTGTATATTTTCGTTTGTTGGCAGGATTTACGAGGCGAATATTGAATTTATGTTTGTCCCATTTTTCGCCGATTGAGCCTTCAGGGATTTTTGAATTGAGTTCTGACATAATTGTTTTGTTTGTATTTTATGAGCAATACATTTTCTGTTATGAGTGTATTCAAATAGAATTGAAACTTTTGAAACAACTCTTTAACGTTTTGATACTGAATAATTTGTTTGTTCAAAAAGTTTTTAAACTGACCTTAATTTAGAATATGTTTAGGAAAATGTGTGTTTTTCCTCCTAATTTAAAATCATTTACCAAAATTATTCTGCATTAGTAGTTACTATTTTGTCCCATTTTGTATCAGGCTTTAAATTTGACCAATCGGTCATTTTCCATTCTACGCCTTCTTTTATAGATTTATTCATAACCTTTGTTGCTGCTTCATCAAGATTATTTGAAACGCCAAATTGCGCCATCATAGCCAAAGGCATACTCGAAAAACCAACAATAAAAAATACTGCCAAGCCTTTACTTGCCAAAGAAATCAACGATGTATATTTTACATGATTGAGTCCAAGGGTTTGAAAACCACTTTGGAAACCATGCCACAAATGAAACCCTACGGCAGCCATACTGATAAGATACAAAACCGAAAACCACCAAACTGAAAAAGTAGTAGCTACAAGTGCATACAAATTTTTGTATGTCATTCCATCAATTTCCATTACAGGGTGATTGCCTCCAAAATGATACTGAAACCAAAATTGTCCCATGTGCATGATGATAAAGAACAATAAAATTGAACCCAGAATACCCATATTACGAGAAGCCCAAGATTTTTCTGCATTTCCATTAACTGCATAGGCTGTTGGGCGAGCTTTTTTGTTTTGTAAGGTAAGAAAAAGAGCTACCAAAGCGTGAAGAATTATAGAACCATAAAGTAAATACGAAGTGGCTTTGATGAGAGGAAATGTTGTCATAAAGACAGCATAAACATTAAATTTCTCACTTGCACTTAGTACATTTGGATACAATAATTGAAGATTTCCGATGAGATGAACAATCAGAAAAGTTACTAAAAATAACCCTGTTAGCGACATCAAAACTTTTTTGCCTACGCTGCTTGTCAGGGTGCGTATAATCCAATTCATAAGAAGTTGGTTAAGTTGATTAAAAATTAATTAGAGTTTGAAATTTACTTAAAAAGTAATCAAATAAATATTTTGTTACTAATTTTTGTTTGATTTTTCTATTTTCCTTTTAGAGTAAACCTCATTTATTGAAACATACCATAAATATACCCTTTAAAAGGCTACTTACATAGTTTTTGATAAATAAATAAAACGTATCCAAAGGTACGTTGCAAAAAATAGCATTGCAATATGTAACAGTAATTTTTACTTATTTTGAATATTTCTAAATAAAGGCTTTATAAAGTTATCATAATTAGAATTTTATCAAAAAAAACACCTATCATTTTCAATAATTTTGAATATAATAGGTATTTTTTGTTTGTCTAAAAATCTTCTTTTCTTTCTGATTGAATACGAATAGATTCATCGTGAATAATTTTGAAAACTGCCGAAACAAAATCTGGATTAATATCCATTGTTTTTGCCCATTCTGGACGGCTTTCGAAGACATCTCTCCAACGATTTAATTGAAAGACAGCTAAATTATTTTCTCTTTTATAATCTCCAATCTGCTTGACAAGCTCTAAACGAGCAGCAAAATTTTCTACTACTTCTCTATCAATTTTATCAACTTGATTACGCAAATTTTGTAATTTGTCTGAAAGCCCAGCTTTTTCAAGAGCTTCTAAATCTCCTGTACGAATGACCAATTTTTCCAAAATTTCAGCAAGTCGTTGAGGCGTAACTTGTTGAGAAGCATCACTCCATGCCTCATTTGGATTGCGATGGGTTTCTATCATCAGCCCTTCATAATTCAAATCCATTGCCTTTTGAGAAATAGGATAAATCAATTCTCTTTTTCCTCCAATATGACTTGGGTCGCACAGAAGAGGCAAAGAAGGCAATTTACTTTTGAGTTCGATGGCTAATTGCCACATCGGCTCATTGCGATATTTTGTATTTCCATAACTAGAAAAACCTCTGTGCAAAGCTGCCATTTTGTTTATTCCTGCTTGATAAATACGCTCAATTCCTCCCATCCAAAGTGCAACATCAGGATTAATTGGATTTTTGACGATAACAGGCACATCAACACCTTTCAATGCGTCTGCAATTTCTTGCATGGTAAATGGATTTACTACACTTCTTGCACCAATCCATAAAATATCCACTTGATGTTTTAAGGCTTCTTCTACGTGTTCGGGTTTGGCTACTTCGGTAGTGATTAGTTTTCCAGTTGCTTTTTTGACATCTAAAAGCCATTCTAATCCTGTTTTGCCTACACCTTCAAAATTATTTGGGCGTGTACGAGGTTTCCAAATTCCTGCTCTCAAGACTTGTACTTTGTCATTTTTGGCAATTTCTTGGCAAGTTTCCATAAGCTGCTCGGGCGTTTCGGCACTACAAGGACCAGCAATAAATAATGGATTATTCGCAATATTCCAATTTGGATTATTTGGAAACCACGATGATAAAGGGGCAAATTCCATAAATGTATAAATGTGTTGTTTGTGAAAATACAAACAAAATAATGATTATTCTAAATTAAAATTCAAAGGTACTTAAAAATCATTTTACAGGCTTATGTTCGGCTAATTTTTGTTGTAAAGCATGCAAATATTGTTGTACTTTTTCAGATTGTTGTGTACTGTTTTTGAAACGTTTTTTGATAAATGTATCATTATTCAACTCTTCGGCTTGTAGGGTTTCTACGTGTTCGAAGGGAGAAAAATTTTCTTCTTCTTTATCTTTTTTTTGTTTTTGTTCTTTTTTAAATTGCTCTCTAAGCTCTTGATAAATAATCGGCTCTACTTTTGATTCTATTTCTTTCCATAAAGAAGCCGAAACCTGTACAAAAATAAGTTCTCCATTTTTATCAATAATTTTGGTAAGATGAGCTGTTTGAAAAGCCTCATTATCCAAATTTTCAGTATTTATATCAGCCATCTTTTATTTTGTTTTTGTTTCTTTACAAATCAATTTCAATTATGCCAATAAAAATAAAGTATCTTCGGCTCATTACCAAACCATTAAAGGGTCAAATTGCGAAAAAAAATTGATAATCTACAAAAAAAAATTTCTAAAAATCCATTATATCAAGCTCTCTTTGCAGACCAAGAAAATATTTGATAATTATTTCTACTTAAAAAACTATTCAAAACATATTTTTCAAAAAAATAGCTTATTGATAAGAGAATTAATAAATTTGAACTTTATTAATTCTTTTATCTCGTTTTCGAACAGACTGGGAAGTCTGTTGTACATAATTTTTAGTCTAAATTGTCTGATTTTATTCCTCATCTTAATACTGATTCTTCTCAAAAAAATACAGCTTCCAATTTTTACAAATTATTTTCTGTTTGGTTGGTTGTTTTGGGTGTAGTTGTGGGTTTGTATCTGGTTGATAATTACGAAAAATCCATTGATTTTGGTGTATCAATCAAAAAACCAAATGCAAAGCAATTATTTACGCCTCCTTCCACTGATTTTTTATATAAACAATTTGCCAAACAGACTTATTTTATTGTAGATTCTTTAGAGTTGGCTCGCAAAAACAGCATTGATACGTCTGCACAGCGTATTTTACTTACTGGCGACTCTATGTCAGAGGGTTTATATTTGGCTTTTCGGAGCTATGCTAGTCATAATAATCATTTTTTGAAAGGACGAATTTGGTACAGTTCGCTGACCATTCAATGGAGCAAAACAGATAGTTTGGAGCGTTTGATAGAAATTTATAAGCCTACCATTGTGATTTTTACTTTGGGGGCAAATGAGCTTTTCAGAACTGATATTTATGAGAGAGAAAAAGATATTCAAGATATTATTGCACAGGCTGGCGATACGCCTTTTATTTGGGTAGGTCCTCCAAATTGGAAAGATGATACAGGAATTAATGAAATTATTGAACGAAATATGCCTTCAAATTCTTTTTTCTTGTCTAAAGATTTAGAATTTGATAGAGAAAGAGATGGCGCACACCCAACACGAAAATCATCAAAATATTGGGCTGACACCATCGCTACGTGGATTATGAACAAATCTCGTCATAAAATTTTATTAGAAAAACCTATTTCAGAAGACTTGGATAATAAATAAACATTACCACTATTGTTTTTGCAAATGAAGTTTTTTGTGTGTTCGTTTGTGAACAAACAAACACACAAAAAAATTACTTAAAAGTAAGTTCTACCCAAATTGGAATGTGGTCAGAAATATAACGAGCTTCTTTCAAACTATTATAGTCTTTATAAAAATGAATAACTTCGGCTTTATGAATATCAAACCCTCTTGTTTCTACAAAAATATTATCATATTCTTCATTTAATGGATTTCCATCTTTTAGCTTCATTCGAAGGCTTGTTTTTTGTCCTTCAAAAGCAGCCTTTAAAGAACGATTTCGAAGCCCATCAAAAGCCTCATGCTTGCCATCAAGATTAAAATCTCCCAAAATTAGAATATTATCCGTTCTATATTTATTTGGTATTTCTTCTAAAAAAACAATTTCATTTTCTGGGTCTTTGCTTTTTGGAACAGCATGAAAACTCCCAATTAATATTTTATTTTTTGTATTACCTTTTTTAGAAATGACTTCAAACCTTGCCATATAGGGTTCTCTATCTACTTTAGATTCGATGCTTTCTTCTAACCAATCTTTTTTGAGAGAGATTTTGGCATTTTTGGTTGTCGTTTTCCATACATAAGCATAGCGTTCTTTGCCACTGCCTGAGGTGGGTTCGCTTATTTTATATTCCCATTTGCTTCCTGTTCGGTTTAGCTCATCGGCTAATTTTCCGACAGCACGGATTCCATAAAGTGAGGTAGAAACCTCTTGAATAGCTACAATATCAAAATCTTTTAGTTTTTTGGCAATGTATTCGATTTCTTGTGCGTCTTTTGATTTTCCAAAATTATACAAATTCCAAGACAAAACTTTGATAGTTTCGGCATTTGAATGGGAAGTGGTATTGGTTCTTCTTTCAGAAGATTCACACGATGAAGTGGCAGAAGAAAAAAGAATAAATAGAGCGAAAAGTAAGAGTATATTTTTTTTCATTGGACAAATTTGTTGTTGTAAAATGGATTAAAATAATTTTATTTCAAGCCATTTTTATTAATTTTATCACAATGATACTAATTTTCTATGTGATTATTAGAAAATATTTCAATCACTTTGCATTTCAAATTTATTTTAAGTAATTAATAAATAAAAAATGTAATTCCTACTTGAAAAGAAAGCATATCAGTTCTTGTATTTTTAATATCATAAATAAAATCATCTGGAAATAATGGGTCTGGATAAATTGAATTTTTGGTCAAGTATTTTGTTTTTCCTCCTTGTGTATAAACTGCACGCATATCTAATTTTATTTCGTCAGAAAGAGAAATTAATAAGCCTGCTGCACCACCATAAGCAAAAGAAAACCCATCTTGTTCGATAAATGAATCTATATCTTGTCCGTCTTCTTCTTCGGTAGTTCTTGTATAAATATACCTTCCTCCCAAAAGCCCATCGGCATACGGATAAATAAAAGAATCTATCCAACGAGGCTTAAAACGCACCATTGCAAAGCTCTCAAAAATATTATTATTTGTGTTTAAAGTATAATCAAAGCCATTATTATCAATATAATCTTCCGACTGCATTCCATAAATCATATAACCAGCATCTAGCCCTAAAGAAACTACCGAGCCTTCGCCTGCCAAAGGGACGAGAAATGTTCCTCCAATTCCGAAGGCAATAGATTCATTATTTATAGCAAATTCTTCTAGTGGAAATCCTGCCTGTAATCTCAAATTCATTTCTACTTGAGCCATTGTTTTTTGAGAAAATAATATACAATTTCCCAAAATAAAAAGAAATATAAAATAAAAATGAAGCACAGATAAATTATGTATTTTTATGGGTAATTTGTAGATTGCTAATGATTGCTTTTTCATAATTTGGTAATTATTTTGTAGTTATTGAAGTGATTATTAATTTTGAGATGCAACTTTTTTTGAGTTTTTGAACTCTATTTTTTGATTTTGTATTATAATTGTGATAAGAATTATAAATAATTTTGCTCTTTACTTGATTTTTTGAATAAATATGTTTGTCAAATTATTTTCTAAGAAAAGTCCTCGTTCGGATTTGGAACTCATCGAAGCCTATAAAGAAACGAGAGATAACAAATTTGTGGGGGAGCTTTTCGAACGTTATACTCACTTGGTTTATGGTGTTTGCTTGAAATACCTCAAAGATGAAGAAGACAGTAAAGATGCTGTTTTGCTGATTTTTGAGAAATTATTGGCTGACCTTCTACGTTTTGAGATACAAAATTTCCCTCCTTGGTTGCATCGCCTTACTCAAAATTATTGTTTGATGTATTTGCGACAACGTAAAAGAGAATTTAAGCGAAGCGAAAATTACTTTACAAATCAAGACGATGAGCGTATGGATTCTGACCCAGATTGGCATCTATCTAATAAAAGCGAAAAACATGAAAAAGAAGAACGACTAAATAACATTGAAGATGCTCTAAATACTCTAAATACAGAACAAAAACAATGTGTCGAGCTTTTCTTCTTAGAAGAAAAAAGCTATCAAGAAATTGTAGAGATAACAGGTTTTTCTCTTTCTAAAGTAAAAAGTTTTCTTCAAAATGGAAAGCGAAATATCAAAAAACAGTTGGGTATTTTGACTTTACTTTTTTGGTTATTATTTATGTTATAGCATTTTTTTAAGATGCAGAAAATATACCGAACGCTTTTGCTTTCGGCAAGTATAAGTTTATAAAATGATAAAATCATGAGCCAAACCAATACCAATAAAAAAATAAGGAGTATTTTAGAACGCTCTTCGAATATTAATGCCCAAACATTACAAAAATATACAAATAAAAAACTTAGTAAAGAAGAGCAACATGAAATAGAAAAACAACTTCTCAATTCGAGCTTTGCAAGTGAAGCCTTAGAGGGTTTTGAAAATGCTGATTTCAAGGTCAATATTGTAGCTAGTACTCATGAGCTGAATAAAGAAATCAAAAAATATAATAAAGAAAGAGGCTTTTATAAGAATGATTATCGAATCTTATATGCAGCAGCTTCGGTAGCTTTGATTTTTGTAGTTCTTTTGGGAATGTTTCATTTTATTGATATTAAGCCTTCTTCTGGCACAATGGCAATGGAATCTAAGACTGCACAAATTGAAAGAGCAACTAATGAAGAACAAAGTGAGCTTAGTGATTTGGCTTTGGATAAAGAAGAAATAGAAAACGATGAAATAATAAAAACAGAAATATCTAAAAAAGATGAGATTCCTAATAAAATAACAGAGCAAAATACAACCCTTACTTTAGATAAAGAAATAACAGCCCAAAAGGATTTTTCTACTTCTGATATTTGGATTACAAAAGTAGAAAATGACTCTACTTCTGTTTTTGGTGGTTCTGAAAGTGTTGAATCATCTCCTAATATTAATGAGAATGTTACTACAATAAATATAGAACAGTTGGCAGATGATGATAATATTCTTATTGAAAAGAAATATGATAGAAGTGAAAAAAAATTGGAGAATAAATTATTTGAAGCTCTACAAGCCTACGAAAACAAAAAATATACAGAGGCTAATTTATTATTTGATTCTTATTTAGTTTCAAATCCAAATGATGCACAGGCTTTGTATTTTGGAGGAATGTCGTATTATGAAAATCATAATTATAAAAAAGGAATTTCTTTATTAGAAAAATTTTTAAAGCAAAAAAATAGTATTATTTATCAAAAAAATCATACAGATGCAGAATGGTATTTGGCAAATTCTTATCTAAAAACAAAACAAAAACAAAAAGCTAAATCTCTTTTACAAAAAATAGCTGACTCAAATAGTAAGTATTCAAGTCAGGCAACATCATTATTAAAAAAGTAATAATACCGAATTTAATTAAATATTCTTTCTCTCAACGATATGCTCTTATGTATTTGTATTCAAACTCTAAGAGTTTTAAAGATTCTTAGAAAAAGTACTTTTAATTGAGTATAATTTTTTACGAATATAGGTTATACAAAAACTCCCTATTCTTTTGATTAAGAATAGGGAGTTTTTATTTTTCAAATAATAAATGTAATTAATTATACATTTTCATTATTATCTGTTGTGATTTGAGATTCTTTCTGAATTCTGATTCCTTCTTGTTGTTCTTGTTTTTCAAATTCAGCTAGTTTCTGTTCGAAAGGCAAGTTGGATTCAGGTGTTTCAGAATACGGAATGTGTTGAGGAATAAAATCATCTTTTGCACCTGGTTTACTATAATCGTAAGGCCAACGGAATACTTGTGGAATTGCTCCCACCCAGTTGCCATGTCCTGGAAAACGAGGTGTCGTCCATTCTAATGTATTTGATTTCCAAGGATTTGCAGGAGCTAAACGCCCTTTAAACATTGAGTAAACGAAATTGAAAACGAATACAAATTGAGCAAAGAAAGTTAGAATTGCTGCCGTACTAATAAACATATTCAAGTCTGTAAATAACCCGAAAGGTTCGAATGCAGTATGAGAATAATAACGACGAGGAAAACCAGCTACACCGATAAAGTGCATAGGGAAAAATATGGCATATACTCCGATGAATGTTGTCCAAAAGTGGAAATATCCCATCTTAGCGTCCATCATACGACCAAACATTTTTGGAAACCAGTGATAAATACCAGCCAGCATACCAAAGAAAGAAGCCGAACCCATTACTAAGTGAAAGTGAGCCACTACAAAATAAGTGTCATGTAGCTGAATATCAATGGCTGCACTTGCAAGGTGAATACCTGTGAGTCCACCAACAATAAAGAGAGAAATCAAACCAATAGAGAAAAGCATTGCTGGCGTAAATACCAAATTGCCTTTCCAAAGTGTCGTGATATAATTAAATGCTTTTACTGCTGAAGGAACTGCAATAATAAGAGTCAAGAACATAAATATAGTACCTAAGAATGGGTCCATACCTGTTACAAACATGTGATGCGCCCACACAATAAATGAAAGTACTGCAATACCAATAATTGACAAAATCATGGCATGATAACCAAAGATAGGTTTTCTTGAATTGGTTGCAATTACTTCTGATGAAATACCCAAAGCAGGTAAGAGTACAATATACACTTCTGGGTGTCCTAAGAACCAAAATAAGTGTTGGAATAAAATTGCGCTACCACCTTGATTTGGAAGTGCTTCTCCACCAATATAAATATCAGATAAGAAGAAACTTGTACCAAAACTACGGTCAAAAATCAATAGTAATGCTGCTGAGAACAAAACAGGAAAAGACAAAAGCCCAATGACAGCAGTAATAAAAAATGCCCAAATTGTGAGTGGTAAACGGTTGAATGACATACCACGAGTACGCATATTAATTACAGTTGAAATATAGTTGATACCACCTAATAGAGTTGAGATAATAAACAATGCCATACTAGACAACCAAAGTGTCATACCCAATCCCGAACCAGGCATTGCTTGTGGTAATGCACTAAGTGGTGGATAAATAACCCAACCTCCAGAAGCAGGACCAGTTTCTATAAACAATGAATAAAACATTATTACACCTGCTGCTGCAAAGAACCAGTAAGAGAGCATATTCATAAAACCAGAAGCCATATCGACAGCTCCAATTTGTAGAGGAATAAGATAATTACTGAATGTTCCACTAAGACCAGCCGTAAGTACAAAGAAAACCATTATTGTACCGTGCATGGTTACGAGAGCCAAGTAAAATTCTTTATCTAATTTTCCAGTTGCATCTATCCATTTTCCTAAAATAGGTTTTAAGAAAGATAAATCTGCGTCAGGAAAACCGAGTTGCAGACGGAAAATAACTGACATACCTACTCCTATCATTGCCCAAAATATTGCCGTAAATAAAAACTGCTTTGCAATTACTTTGTGGTCAGTTGAAAAGATATAGTTTGTCCAAAAATTTCCGTGATGCTCATGGTCATGATGGTCATCATGGTGAGTTGTATCAGACATAATTATATTTTATTTATAAATAGATGTATTAATTTTAATTTTTATATTCGAATGAGTTGTTTTCTGATTAGACTACTTTCTTCTTTAATTAGAAGCAAGATTAGAAGGTATATTTTTTATTTTTTTCTCCTTCAAATAATCTACATTTTTGGCAGCCCAAGCTTCTTCAGAATCGTACCATTTTTGAAACTCATCTGCCTCCAAAACAGAAACATTCATAAACATAGCAAAATGACTACCTCCACAAATTTCAGTACAAGCTAACTTATATTGAAATGCTTCAGCATTTGGGTCATTTATTTCTCTTAATTCTTTCTTTACGTCTTCAGCCGTTTTTGTTGGGGTAAACCAAAATTGTGTTGGCATTCCTGGTACTGCGTCCATTTTCACTCTAAAGTGAGGCAAAAATACACTGTGCAATACATCTCTAGAACGAATTTTTAGAAGAACAGGACGACCTTTAGGCAAACGCAATTCATTATACATAAAATCATCATAATTAGACTCATCAGCTTCAAAGTCCATTCCTACTTGATTTGTAGGGTCAATTTTCATATAATTGAATTTACCTATTTTCCCATCTTTTCCTCCATAACGTACTTTCCAAGCAAACTGATGTCCCATTACTTCAATGTGTAAGGCATCTTCGGGAGCAGGGTCAGTAATATCCGACCAAACTGTCCAACCTGTAACCACAAGGGCAGTCAAAACAATAGCAGGAACAATCGTCCAAGCAATCTCTAACTGGTTATTATGAGGGATAAATGTTGCTCTTTTATGTTCCTTATAACGATAGACGTAAGGAAAAAAGAAGAGTAAAATATGCGTTATTATGAAAACAAAAAAGGTAACGGCTGTTGTAAGCCAAAACAAAAAGTCTATTTCTATTCCATGTATAGATGATGATTCTGGCAAAATATATTTTACTTTTTCAGAGAATCCATAAGCAAAAATAGATGCAAAAAGCACAAAAAAGAAGACGATAAATAAAATCGAATTCACTTTATTCGACATTCCCACTCTGCTATCTTTAGCATTTGGTTCTTTGGTATCTTTCGCAACACGCACAAGCATGAAAACACGATAGATAAGAGCCATTAAGACGAGGAACAGAACGCCAACGGCAGCAATAAGTAATCCGTTCATTTGTATAGGTCAGTTAAAAGTTTTATTAAAATTTTATATAATTTTCAAATTATATAGATTAGGAGCAATTAAAAATTACAAATTATAGTAATAAGTGATTAGCAATCTTTAATTAACATTTCATTTAATCCTTCATTTTTTTATATACTACCAGTAAAAAATATTTTATCAAAATTTATTAGTTATTCAATTTGTTTTTTCTTCAAAATGATTACCCATAATTTCAATTTTTTTCAACTTATATATAAATTTTTGTAAGTCTTTGTAGAATAAGCAGTTTGTAGTAAAAAAAAGTTTTTATTTTTATTCTAATTTTTCTCTACTCTGTTTGTCCTTATATAAAGTACAAAAATAAGGTTTTTAAATGAATTTAAAAACCCTATTTTGGTTTATTTCTTACTGATTCTACGTTTCGTGTGTATAAGCCTCTTCTAAAAGAGGGTGGTTTTTGGCAACTAGAGGAGCTTTAGCTAAAGACAGCCCTACTAAATAAGCAAAAACACCAATAAATATAAATGGCATTCCGATTTCTAAGAAACCAAATGAACCATTTTCACGAAGCGTACCAGGAGTAATCATTTGATAAAAATCGAACCAGTGTCCAATAATTACTGTAATACAGATTACTTTTAAGATAGTCATTTTGCGTTTTGCATTACGTGTCATCAATCCAAAGAATGGAATAATAAAGTTTACAAGCAAAATAACAAGAATATATTTTCTGTAAATTGGACTAGAAAGACGTTCTACAAAATATGCCGTTTCTTCTGGAATATTTGCATAATAAATAAGTAAAAACTGACTAAACCAAATGTATGTCCAAAAAACACTAAATGCAAATACAAATTTGCCCAAATCATGTAAATGATTTTCATTAATGAATTTCAAATAACCAGCTTCTCTAAGCATCACAACAGTAAGAGTTATAGCAGCAATACCAGCTACCCACCAACTTGCAAAATGATACCAACCAAACATAGTACTAAACCAGTGCGTATCAATAGAAAGTGTCCACCACCAAGAAGCAACCGAAGAAGTAACACCAAAAAATACTACAAAAGCAGCAGATAACTTTACCATTGTACGATAACGTTTTCTAACTTGTGTTTTGTCTGTTGCTTTATCTTCTGCAATAGATTGTTTGCGAATAAAGAAGTGAAACAAATACCATCCTCCAATAATTACAATCGAACCTCCTATAAAGAAAGGAATATTCAGGAAAGAGCTTTTTCCTGCAATAATAGCATCATAAGCAGCCGTTCCCTCGTCATACAAAGAAGTATCTGTCCAGTGAAAAATTTCGTGGTATCCCCAAGCAAATGTAGCAAGGAATAGAATCAAACCTAATGGTAAGAATGATGCAAACGCTTCGGGTACACGCTTAAATCCTACTGACCAACCTGCCATAGAAATATATTGGATAGCTACCCAAAACAAACCAACAACAGAAAGACCAATAAAGTAAATAATATTAATCCAAAGATTTACTTTTACTCGGTTTGTCCAATGATAAGCGTGGTGTCCTGCTTCTGCTGCATGTTGCCCTTGAGCCTGAACAGCATCTGGGTTTTCAAGAGAAGCAAGTTTGTTTCCTGTCATTTCGATAGCAGCATGCGCCTCATCGTGATGTCCAGAATCAGTAGCCATAAAAAACAGCCCAATTAGGGAAAATAGTACACCTATCCCTATGATAATAAATATCGTTTTCTTTGCTTTTGCTGAGAAGACAAACTGTTCGTTTAATGCTTCTCTATCAAAATGATAATCTTTGTGTGCAGCCATTGCGATTGATAAAGTTTATGTATAGTCTGCGAAATAATTTCTAAAGACAATTAAGTAATTTTCTTATTAATTAAGTAGAAGTAAAATAAATTACTAATTACTGAATTATAATACACTATTAATCAAGAAATTATAATCGTAATCCGTAATTGATAATTCGTAATTCTCCTTATGGTTTTCCTTGTTGTAATTGTTGTACATAACGCACTACTTTCCAACGCTCTTCTGGGTTAAGCTGAACTTTTACAGGCCACATACGCCCTTTTCCATACGTAATGACATGGAAAATCCAACCTTCGTTTAGAGTTTTGTAACGCCCTGAGGCATAATTAGGAACACCTTTATAGATTTTCCCTACTTTTCCATCACCTTTTCCTTCTTTTCCATGACAAGCTGCACAATAGGTCAAGAAAAGTTCTTTTCCATCAGCAACTGCTTGTTCACTATCTTTAGGCAAAGGGTTTGTCCAAGTTCTTGAAGCAAGTTCTGTGCTATCTCTGTGCATTTCATAAAACATAGACTTACCTTGTAACTCTTCTGTTTTGTAGCTCTGACGCTTTACCGTGCCAGCAGGAGGCATAAGCATATTAGAAACTTTCTTTCTTAATTCTGGATTCTGAGCCAATTCTTCTTTTGTGTAGTATCCATAAATAGATGCTGGTGAAGTATTGAAATAATCATCAATAAAAGAATACCAATGATTCTCATTCTCTACTACTTGAGTAAGTGGCTCATAAGGAACAGAATGATACATTTGTGGTGCATACTCAACTCCTGGATAATTTTCTTCTGCTCCACAACCTGCCAAAAGAGTTAGCATCGCTACTCCCAAAAGGGTATATAAAGTAGAATTTGTAAATGTATTAAATAGCTTCATTGCTTTTATTTTTTATACTAAGAAACAATTACGAATTACAGATTATGAATTACGAACATAACACATTGATTACCAATGACTTATTTCTTATTCCTAAATGTAATTCTTATATAATCCGTTTAAATATCAATTATTTAATCTATTTAGGACGGCTCGTAGAACGAACACCATACTTAAATAAATCACCCAAATACTTAAAGAAAGAAGGGTTATTTTCTTCTTCTGTAAAATCTTTACGATTTACTTCATCTGCACCTGCTTCTTTCAAAACAGTTTTGATTTCAGCCTCTGAAAGAGCATTTTTGGCTAAATCAATAGCAACAATATGCTTATCATCTGTGCTACGACGGTCAAAAATACGAGGAACTTTATAAGGTTTCAAATCTTGAGAAACCAAAAACGAACCTACCATTCCGAAGGCAGAAAAAAGAACAGTCATTTCAAAAGATACAGGAACAAAATCGGGAATAGAAATAAACGGCTTTCCACCAATAATCATTGGCCAAAGTGCTCCCATCATGCCTGTTTGCATAGAGATTGCACAAGTAGTTCCTAATGCTCCAAACATAAAGGCTGCTTTTGGAAGCCAAGAATGTCCGTATCCTAAATTTTTCTCCAATCCATGAACTGGATATGGATTAAACACTTCGTAGATAGAAATTCCTTTTTCACGAATATCATCTATGCCGTGTTTGAGGTCATCTTCATCACTATATACTCCTAATATATAATGTTTATCTACTTCCATTGTATTTGATGTATGTGCCATAATTATATATATGTCTAATTATTTATTTGTTAATTAATTGATTAAAATTAAAAAACAATTTAAACAACATTATGAGGGTCTTTAATGGTATCTCTATTTTTATAAACGTGTTGGTTTGATGATTTCAATACTGCTTTTACTTCTGCCATATTTATCACTGGGAAAAACTTAGCAAACAAGAAGAACAATGTAAAGAACAATCCAAAAGTAAATACATAACACATTACGTCCCAAGCAGTTGGGCTAAAATATGTCCAAGAAGAAGGGAGGTAGTCATTATGAAGCGAAGTAACAATAATTACAAAACGTTCAAACCACATTCCGATATTTACAATAATAGAAAGAATGAAAGTAAGGACAATACTTGTACGAACTTTCTTAAACCAAAATACTTGGGGAGAAATTACATTACAAGTCATCATGGCCCAATACGCCCACCAATAATCTCCTGTCGAACGATTGATAAAACAGTACTGCTCATAAGGAACACCTGAATACCACGCCATAAATAATTCTGTAATATAAGCAATACCTACGATTGAACCTGTTACCATAATGATAATGTTCATCAATTCGATATGCTCTAAAGTAATATAATGTTCTAATTTATAAACCTTACGAGTAATAAGCATAAGGGTAAGCACCATTGCAAAACCAGAGAAAATCGCTCCTGCAACAAAGTAAGGAGGGAAAATTGTTGTGTGCCACCCCGGTATTACCGAAGTTGCAAAGTCCATACTTACAATCGTATGTACTGAAAGTACAAGAGGTGTAGAAAGACCAGCCAAAATCAATGACATAGCTTCATAATGAACCCACGCCTTTGCTCCACCTAACCACCCAAGACTAAGTACACCATAAAAAATACGACCAAAGCGAGTAATAGCACGGTCACGAATGGTTGCAAAATCTGGAACAAGCCCCATATACCAAAAAACAAGGGATACAGAGAAGTAAGTTGAGATGGCAAAAACGTCCCAAAGAAGTGGGGAATTGAAGTTTACCCAAAGCGAACCAAATGTGTTCGGAATAGGTAATACCCAATATGCTCCCAACCATGGACGACCCATGTGAACAATAGGCCAAACGGCTGCACAAATAACGGCAAAAATTGTCATTGCTTCTGCTGCTCGGTTAATAGCTGTACGCCATTTTTGACGGAAAAGTAAAAGTACGGCAGAAATAAGTGTTCCTGCGTGTCCGATACCTACCCACCAAACAAAGTTGGTAATATCCCAAGCCCATTGTACGGTTTTGTTCAAACCCCAACGACCAATTCCGTTCCAAAGCATATCTCCTAGAAATGCTCCTCCTGCTACAAGCAGAACTAAAGCAAAAGCAAAAGCACCCCACCATAACGGAGCTGGGCTATCTTCTACTCTTCCTGCAATATCCTTTGTAATGTCGTGATAGGTCTTATCACCAGTTACTAAGGGTTCTCGTACATCTGATATTATTTGCATGATGATGTAATAATGTTGTGATGATTATCTAATTATTTTCTTTAATATATTTAAAAACAAGATTTGCAATTAACTACTTTTTAATATAAACAATTTACTACAAACCTTATTTATTTGTGTTTTTTTCTATCCAAAATTAAGAAGGAGTAGCTTCTGTTGTTGCTTCAGTAGCTTGAGTTGCCCCACCACCAGAAGGAACAAATTGTTCTTCTTGATTACGAACCTTAGTCAAATACCAAACATTCGGACGAGTATTAATCTCATGAAGAACATTATAAGCACGTTTGTCTAATTCAGGCTCTAATAATTTAACAATTTCGCTATCTCTATTATTCAAATCTCCAAAAGTGATTGCATTTGTAGGACACGCACTAGCACAAGCAGTAACTACTTCACCATCACGTACCTTACGGCTTTCACGTTTTGCAGATAATTTACCTTCTTGAATTCTTTGTACACAAAGTGAACATTTTTCCATTACACCACGAGAACGAACTGTAACATCTGGATTCAATACCATTTTGCCAAGTGCATTATTCATGTTATAATCAAATTCTTCATTATTGTGATACTTAAACCAGTTGAAACGACGAACTTTGTAAGGACAGTTATTAGCACAATATTTTGTGCCTACACAACGGTTGTATGTCATTTGATTAATACCCTCTGAACTATGTGTAGTTGCAGCAACTGGACAAACAGTTTCACAAGGAGCATTATTACAATGCTGACACATCATTGGTTGGAATACAACTTCTGGATTTTCAGAAACATCTTTTAATTTAGGATAATCAGAAGCTCCTGGGCTTGCATTAGGTGCTAATTTAATTGAAGAAGTATAATAACGGTCAATACGCATCCAGTGCATTTCACGACGATTTTCTACTTCTGTCTTTCCAACAACTGGAACGTTGTTTTCCATACTACAAGCTACCAAACAAGCCGAACACCCCGTACAAGTATTCAAGTCAATGACCATTCCCCAATGGTGAAGGTTATATTCAAAAGTATCTGCTGCATATTCATCACGTTCACGCTGACGAACTAACCAGTTATCTTCTGTCCCTGGTTTGATACTGCTAGTTGCTTTTGCTTCAGCATTTGCTATTTTATCATTATCTGAGCCATAACCATCACTATCAATATCCCAAATTGAAATATCAGTAGGTTCGGTTTTCTGACCGTCCATTGTAACTTTAGGGTCATATTTTTTGGCTATCAAATTATCACTATCACCTTGATAATCTTTTAAAATAGCTTCTTGAATAATTGTTTCACGACCTAAATAAGTTTGGTGTGTTTGAGTACGAGCAATTTTTTCAGTACTGTCTGCTTTTGTAATTGTTACACCACTTGTACGTGTATATTGGATAAATCCATCACGCATAGAAAGCATTTTGTAAGCATTTGCTCCACCTGCTTCAAGAGAAACTTTACCTAAATTATTATTATTTTCTTCCTTATGCCCATAACCTAATGAAATTGCAATCGTATTGGCTGGCATACCTGGTTGAATGATTACAGGAAGGGTATATTCCAAACCATCTACTTTAACTAATGCTTGTGAAGTCTTTACCTCAACAGTTTCAAACCCAAGCTCTTTTGCTTTGAGCATAGAAACGAGAACAGCATGCCCCCAAGTCAGTTTTGTGATTGGGTCTGGTGTTTCTTGAATCCAAGGATTATTTGCCATTGAGCCTGTTCCCATTACAGGAGCAGCATAAACTACTAATTCTACATTTTCTCCTGTTTCAGCAACAGTCGTTTTGTAGTTTTTATTAATATTAGCTATTACACTAGACCAATTACCGTCTGTATAAACTAATTCTTTTGTTTCTATATTTTGTTGTACAGGAGCAATAACAAGCTCTTCTGCTACGGAAATTGTGTCATTTTGAGCTACCTCAGCAGGCATAACAGCATCAGAAGTAGAAGTACTATCTGTTGTCATTGTTTCTGTTACTGATGCAATAGCATTATTAGACGATTGCATTTTGCGAGTATAAACTCCATCATGAAGCCATTTTTTCCATGCACTTTCAAAGTTCATTCCTTTCATAGAAAGACCTTTGTTTTTCCAGCTTTTTTGAAGGTAAGTGTAATAATCGCCCTCCATTGATGCCCACTTCATTAGGCTATCTTGAAACTGACGAGTATCAAAAATTGGGTTGATGGTAGGCTGAACAAGACTTAAATAGCCTGCTTTTGGTTCTGCATCATTCCAAGATTCTAAATAATGACGGTCTGGAGTAAGGTACTGACAAGAGTTTGCAGTTACATCAATTCTATCAGAAGTAGAAATTGATAATTTAGCTTTTGAAAGAGCTGCTGCAATATCCCCACCTTTTGGATGGTCATAAACAGGATTACAGTTGTAGAAAATTACACCTGCACCACCCTGCAAATCTTTTACAAACTCACTCATTTGCTTATCATTACCCTTGCGTTGGTACGAAGGGTTTTGCATATCAATCGTTTTGCCATAGCTTCCTAGCTTTTGATTGATTGCATTTACAAGCTGTTGAACATCAGGGTCATTCGAACCAGAAACTACAAGAGCTTTTCCATTAGCATTTTGTAAATCTTTAAGAAGTTGTTTGTAGTTTTTATCTAAAACAGCATTTTCAAACTTAAAAGAACCACCAGTATTTCCACCAATAGCCTTGTAAAGAGCTGCTACAATAGCACCTTCTTGAGAAGGAGAAATTGGCAAACGATAATCTGCCGATGCTCCTGTATTTGAATAAACTGATTCAATTTGATAATGACGGGACATCGTTTGTTTCTTTTCCGAAATCTTACGTGTCTTAGCGTATTGTACAGAATGCTCAACTTGCGAAAGCCAAAAGCCTAAAAAGTCAGCATTAATAGAAACAATAAGGTCAGCTTTATCAAAATTATAACTAGGAATTACTTTTCTGCCAAAACTACGATAATTGGCTTCTATCATACCAGAAACAGAAACAGGGTCATAAGACACATGCTTTGCTCCAGTTTTAGCACAAAATTCATTTATAAGTTGTTGTGTTGTCGGACTTACAACAGTCTGACTAACAATACGAAGATTAGAACCCAAAGAAGAAATTTTTGAAGAAATTTCGTTATCAATCGTTTTCCAATCTGTTTTTGCTTTGTCTTTTAGAGGGTGTTTTACCTTTTCGTTGTCATACAATCCTAAAACAGATGCACTAATACGAGCATTTATTTTACCTTTTGTAAATGTTTTTGCAGACGGAGTTCCAGAATTTCCTTCTACCAAAATAGGTCGTCCTTCACGAGTTTTAATCAAAACTGGACTTGCTTCGCCTCCTTCAATAAAGGTAGAGGCATAATAATTTGGAATAGTTGGAACTATTTCTTCTGGAGCTGTAAGGTAAGGAATAGTATGTCTAACAGGAGCTTCACAGGCAGTCAAAGAAACTGCTGCTACACTAAATCCCATTACTTTTAAGAAATCACGACGAGAACTTTTTGTTATATCATCGTCTTCTTCTTCAGTATTATCTCCATAAGCATCTTTTATTTTAAGATCTTGAGGAAATTCTTTTTCAGCGTTTTGGATAAAATCGGGGTCGTTCTTTAATTGTTCGATGCCCTTCCAATATATGCGTTCACTTAATTTCATTATAGTAGGTTTAAGTAGTTGAGCGATAAATTAATAGTGACATTTAGAACATTCCAGACCACCAATATCTTCAACTTTTAATGGTTCTTTAGATGTAGAGTTATGCAATTTGATAAGATTATCATAATAATCATTTCCTTGTGCATTTACATCCCATTCACGGTGGCAGTTGATACACCAACCCATAGTAAGTAGCGACACTTGTTGTACTACTTCCATTTCTTTAATATTACCATGACAAGTTTCACATTCAAGCCCAGCCACTTTTACGTGTTGAGAGTGATTAAAATACGAAAGGTCTGGTAAGTTATGAATACGAACCCATTGAATAGGCTCATTTTTTTCAATAGCTGTATAAATTTTTTCTATTTCTGGAGAACCACGACGAAGCTCGCCATGACAATTCATACATACATTTGCAGAAGGAATAACGGCTGCTTTTCCTTTTTCTACTCCTGAATGACAGAATTTACAATCAATTTCGTAAAAACCTGCGTGAAGTTTATGAGAGAATTTAATCGGTTGAGTAGGAGCATATCCTTGTTGCACACCGATTGTCCAAAGCCCTGCAAAAAGTTCTTTTGCACCTACGGATACTAATATGAATAATACCACACCAATAAATCCAGCACTTGTAAAGAAGGCTTTGAAATCAAATATAGATTGAGAAACTACTGTATCTTC
This sequence comes from uncultured Cytophagales bacterium, assembly GCA_937136415.1. Classification (GTDB taxonomy): domain Bacteria; phylum Bacteroidota; class Bacteroidia; order Cytophagales; family Bernardetiaceae; genus Bernardetia. Next base: position 59,271 of record CAKZOK010000180.1, read on the forward strand.
GTCTTGGTCTAGTTTTTCTTTTTGTAAATATCCTGATAAAACCGAAATCAAGACAACCAATACCAAAGCAACAACTAATAAAAGGGCAATCAGACCAATAATAACTGATAATAAAAGACCAGAATTAGCTCCACTCTCTTGAACTTTATTACCATCGTCAGGAAGATCAACAACAGCAACAGGAACTGGAACAGTTTTGATATACTCTAATATAGAAACAATTTGCTCGTCTTTAAAGAAATCATGATTTGGCATCATCTGACCATACTCCTTGTAGAGCTTGGCTGCATATTGATTCCCTCCCATGATTGTCTTTTCTGGGTATTTGATAAAATTGATAAGCTCTGCACGACCAGACCAACGAGATTCGACTCCCTTTAGTGCAGGACCTACTACCTTTTCGTGAACAGCGTGACATTGAGCACAGTTCCCTTCAAAGAGTTCTTGTCCTTTTGCAATCATTTCAGGAGTTGCACCATCTGTAGCAGTGTCTGCAACATCTGTTGTTGCAGCTCCATCATCAATAGTTTGTGTTGTTGAGTCTGGGTCATTTTGAGCATAAGCACTCTGTATAGAGAGTGTTGTTATGGTCGAAAATACCAATAACATCAAAGCAAAACCAAAAGCACTCCCTGCAACACTTCTTTTAAGGCTTCGTTTGAACGAACAAAGCGCATTTGCCTTATCAGAATATGATTTTTGTATTAGTAGTTGTTTGAATAACATATTTTTTAAATAATATAGGTGACAAGCACAAAATGATATGAAATTAATAATGAATAAACTACCCTCTTTTTTCAAGAAAAATAGACAAACATATTTAGCTTCTATGAGGCTGTGCTGTTTTCGTTTACAAAATTAGTATGCGTATTGGTTTTTATCAATATTTATTTCAAAATCTATCGAATTTTGTTTTTTGACAAAAAACACCAACTAACTGAATTACAGACCATTACATTTTTTAAGAAAAATTTTAAAGGTAATTTAAAATGATTCTAAATAAATTTAAAGGCTTTTTTCACTTGTTTTTTAAAAAAACAGAAATTTGGCATTCATTCTATCAAATAAATCTTAATGTCCTTTTTACCAAAAATTCAAATTTATTAGCTCCTCTTAAACTTCATTTTCAAGTCTCTTTATTTTATTTTGAGAGAAAACAAATAGCAGTTCATATTTCTTATAATATGTCTTAGAAATTTTTTGATTGATAATTTTAATCAAAAATATCCAAGAAGTATTTTATTTGCCTTTTATTGAAAGACAAAGCTAACTTTCTTTTTTTAAAAAATCTACTTTAAAAAGGTTATTACACGATTTTTTTACTAAAAACTAAAAAAATATTTTATTCTCTATCTTTTTGATAAAAAAATGTTTACCTTTGCGTCCTTAGTTTTCGAAAACGCTAAACCACAAAATTATGTCAGTTACTAGATTAGAACGCAAATTGAAGCGTCGTCGTCGTGCGTCTGTTGCACGTCAAAAAATGCTTAAAAATAATAACTTTGTTCCTCCAATGCTTAATGTAGATGTTGAGGCAATCAAAGCAGAATTTGAAAAAAATAAAAAAGCGTAGGTCTATCTATAAAGACCAAAACATATAAAAGACCTTTATTCTAATTATTTAGAGTAAAGGTTTTTTTGTGTGCTTTATGGAATTGGTTGCTCTTTATTTCTCAGATATTTTAACTTCATTAAGGGTTAAAACTGTTTAGTATCCTCCTACATAATTGAATTTTGAAAACAGTTTTGTAAAAACTTCTTGTATTTAAAGCCTAAGAATCTTAAAGCTCCTTAGAATTTCGAAAAACATTTTTTATTACATTATATAATGTCAGTACAGTTCAAAAGTCAATTATCTGATGCCTTGAAGGCGTACTGATAAGTTAATGTTTGCTTGAGTTACAACTTAAAATCATATAAAAGTGTCTTTTAATTTCTATTCTATTCCTTATTTGTCACAGATAGAAAATTTAGTGGCAATTTTTGCCTAAAAAGTATAGAAAAATACAAAAAAAAACATTAAAGCACATCTAATTTAATAGAAAAATATCATTTTTTATTTGACTGGACAGATTGAAAAAAATAGATTTTAGGCTTTATTTTTGCTCTCATACAAGAAAAAAACACAAAAATATTTACAAATCAATTAGTTATCGATAAAATTATTCTTTTTTTTATCTCTTTTTTCAAACTAAATGATATATATCCTTTTTTAATTTAATTTCTGAACAGAATAAAAATATGATAATTCGAATAACTTTTATATGTTTTTTTACTCTTGTAAGTTTTTGTTCTATTCAAGCCCAAAACTTATTTTATTCAGGAAACTACCTTTGGAATTGGTCAAATATCAACCCTGCTGCCTTAGGTACTGAAAATGCTTTGGATATAAAAATGAGTTATCACAAACAATGGAGTGGATTAGAGGGCGCACCAAACAATTTTTCATTTTTGGCACAAACTCCTCTTTTTCAACAAAAAACAGAGATTTTATCACAAAATTATCATGCAACAGGATTAGAAGGCTATCACAATCAAGCAGGACTATGGAGTGAAACTGGGCTTTATGCTCGTTATGCCTATCATTTGACACTTTCGCAGCGTGATGAATGGAATCCAAATTCTAGGCTTCGAATGTCTTTTGGAGCTAGTTTTGGATTCAAAACGATTGGCTTTGATGCTTCAAAGGCAACTTTACATAATCCAAATGATAATATAATTCAGAACAATCAACAAAGCACTATTCCAGATGCAAATATAGGGATTTGGCTAAGAAATGACCGTTTTTTTGGAGGTTTTGGGATTTATCAATTATTTGAAAATAATGTAAATATAGGGCAATCAAATAATTTAGAACGTTATTACAATCTGACAACAGGCGCAAATATAAATCTAACCAAAAATATTATTTTATCGCCCTCTGCTCTAATAAATATAAACAAAACAACAGCTATTAATTGGGATTTGAACGCCAAATTAGCCTATAATGATTTGGTTTGGGTCGCTCTCAATTATCGTCATAAAAGAGCTGTTCAGACTTTTTTAGGCACTCGTGTTACTTCTTGGTTAGACATTGCCTATTCATATCAATTTTCTACGTTTCTAAAAAATAATGAGAATAATTTCAATTCATTAGGAACAACAAATGAAATTTTATTAGGAATCCGTTTTTTTAATAAAAAAGTAGATTCAGATGAAAAAAGAAATTCTATTTTTTAACCTCCTATTTTATCAAAAAATAGAATATACCCCTTACAAAATCATGAAAAATTATTTATTTATCTTCCTTACTATTTTATTTTTGAGTAATTATTTCTCAATAAATGGTTCGGCACAGCGCAGTATTATTCCAAATGACTCATTGGCTTTGATTGAAATTTATCAATTTACAAATGGAAATAATTGGTCAAACCCTTGGCGACTCAATCAAAAAGTAACTACTTGGAATGGCGTAACTATCGAAAATCAACGTGTAGTCGCTCTAAATTTGAGCAATCGAAGGCTCGTTGGTCAGCTTCCAAGTTCTTTGAATACGCTTTCTGAATTACGAGATTTGAATATTTCTTCTAATAATTTGACAGGTGATTTGTATATGCTAACCTCGCTATCTAGCCTAAAATCATTTAATATGGCAGCTACAAAATATAAAGACAGCTATGGAAATGTTCCTTCTATATTTGGACAAATGCGCCAACTGACAGCTCTCAATATTGCCCAAAATGGCTTTACAGCTCCTATTTCTGATACAACAGGTTTCTTTTTACTGACTAATTTGGAAGAATTATATATTCATTCAAATCGCTTTACGGCTGTGATGCAAAACGAGTTTGGAAACTTTAGAAAACTCAAAAAATTTCATCTAGCAAATAATAGGTTTTCTGGAACTTTGCCAACTTCATTAAGAAATTTGACACAATTAGAAGAATTTTATCTAGCAAATAATTATTTTAATTCTGATTTGGGTGAGATTATTTCTGTTATGCCCAAACTAAGAGTTTTGTCGGCTGCCTCAAATAGGTTTGGTAGAGATAGAAAAATTCCTCTTTCTGTATATAACCTAACTCGTCTGACTTATTTAGATTTGGCAAACAATGAATATACATTTTTTATACACCCTAGAATATCACAGCTACAAAATTTACAAACTCTTTTATTGAATAATAATAAATTATCTCAAAATATTCCTATATCAATGGGCGAGTTGTCCAAACTAATTACTTGTAACCTTTCTCATAATTTATTAGAAAATAAAATCCCTATATTATTGTACTACTTGCCTTCTCTAAAAACATTAAATCTTTCTTACAATCAACTTAAAGACCATTTACCAACTGGCTTGCCTTTACCAAGTGTCCTTTCTTATCTTGACCTTTCCCATAATTTATTACAGACTGAGCCTCTTGAAAATATAGATGATTCTCCTATTGACTTTGAAATAACTTATTCCTTCAATTCATTTACAAACTTAGTTTACTTAGATTTATCTTTTAATAATTTGGAACGTTTTGAGAGAATAAATTTTTATGATTTAAGAAGATTAACAACAGTAAAACTGAATAACAACCAATTAGGAGGAGAACTTTCCGAACAAATGGCCAACATTGCTTCTTTAAGACTTTTCAATATTTCTGCCAATCATTTTAGAGGTACTTTGCCTTCTCAAATAGGAAATATGAGAAGTATTCAAACTTTTCTAGCCTCCAAAAATGAATTTGAAGGAATGATTCCAAACTCATTTTTTATGGAATCTTCATCGCTTCGCACACTAGATTTGAGCAAAAATAATTTTGAAGAAATAGAAAATATTGATTCTCTTACCAACTTACAATCTCTAAATGTAAGCAATAATCGTCTTACTTTTGAAGATTTGGAACAACAAATATGGAAGGTTACAAATTTTGATTACACTCCTCAAAAAAATGTTCCAATCATCGAACCTTGTTATTTAGAAATTCAGACAAAAGGAAATTATAATCATTATCAATGGTTTCTAAATAATGATTCTATTCCAAATGCAACAGATTCGATTTTGGCTGCCAAAAATGTAGGAACATATTATGTTAAAATCAAAAATGATAGTATTCCTGATTTGATTCTTCAATCCGAAGATGCAGTTATTACAGATTTTATTGTTCCAGATAATAACTTTCCAAACCAAAACTTTAAAGACACTACTTTTTGTGAGCCTTTTGATTATGAACTAATTGCAACATCAAATGCAATAGAATATCTTTGGAATACGGGTGATACCACTCAAAAAATTACAGTTTCAGAAGAAGGAATTTATACTGTTTGGGTGGATAATGGCTTTTGTACAGCGATTGATACTGTAAAAATAAATTTTGCAGGAGTCAAAAATAATAGTATTTCTTCTTCTCAACAAATTTGTAGAAATCAGATGCCGAGTCTTCTCACAGGAGATTCTTCATTGATTGGTCATACCTATTTATGGCAATCTTCAAGAGATAGTTTGCGCTGGACAGATTTGGATAGCACGCTTAATTATCAACCAAAAGAGCTTCTTTTTTCAACTTATTTTAGAAGAAAAGTAACGCCTGATAGTTGTGATTTTAAATACAGCAATGTTGTTTTGATTGAAGTTTCGAAGCTAAAAGTCGAACCTAAGATTACACATGTTTCGTGTTTTGGAGGAACAAATGGAAAAATCGAACTAAAAATAACAGGAGCTTTTGGAAATTATCAAATTTTATGGGAAGATGGAACTACACAAAATTCATTAACAAATCTTTCGAAAGGAGAATATAAAGTAAAAATAATTGATGACTTGGGTTGTCAAGATTCTTTACTTATTCCAATTTCAGAACCTTTATTATTAGAAGGAAAGCTAGTTTCAGAGGAGGCTACTTGTAATTCAAAAATCAATGATGGCAAAATTTATTTGGAAATAAATGGAGGTACAGAACCTTACAGAACCATCTGGACATATCAAGGAATTACCATTGCCACAAATAAAACAGAACTTTCCGAATTAGAGCCAAATGAAATTGATGAATATCAAGTCAAGATTATAGATGCTAATAATTGTGAGCTGGATTTGTCTGATTTTGTTGTTCGCAGAAAGCCAATTAATGCTCGTTTTGGCTATGATTATGAGAGTTATTGCAAATTAGAAATTAATCCAACACCAACTATTCTAAATAATATAGAAAACAAAAATGGCTTTTTCTTTACAAACGATACAGGAATTTCTTTAGATTCATTGAATGGAGAAATTAATTTGAAAGAATCTAATCAAGGAACTTATAAAATTGTCTATCAAGCAGATGAGTGTTCGGCTGATACTGTTTTTGTAGAAATTAATGAAGATTGTTTTGCTGGCATTCCCAACACATTTACTCCCAATAATGATGGAACAAATGATACATGGCAAATTCGTTTTTTGGAGCGTTATCCAAATGCAGATATAGAAATTTTTGATAGAACTGGAAAAATTCTTTTTACTCAAAAAAATGGTTATAATAAAGAATGGGACGCACTTCTAAACGGAGTAAAACTTGCCGAAGGAACATATTATTATAGAATCCGAATTAGTGATTCATTAAAACCAATTATGGGATATATTTCGGTGGTGCGATAAATAATTAAAGCCAAAATGAAAGAACATTATGGAAGTAAGATACCTTTTAATGAAAATATTATTTCTCCTGCTGCTGTTTTTGAATCTGACGAGCTTTTCTTTGTGAAATAATTTTCATTCTATTTTTATTATCAAAACCCTAAGAATTTCGGTGAAGTTCTTAGGGTTTTGTCTTCAATTAAACCTTTAGCTTTTCTTTGTATCTAATTCCACGAAAAGCAAGATTAAGAGTCTTGATTTTGAAAGTAAAAAAAATGATTCATAAAAAATCAAAAAAAATATTTCAAATTAAACCTTTGTTTTTCAGTTGTATCTAACCTTACGAATACCGACAAATAAAAGTATTCTACAACAATCTCAACATTTATTCACTAATCATATTTCTATTAATTATGAAAAATATTCAAAAAATCGCTTTTTTAGCTTTCGCATTATTCTTTGCTTTTTCAATTTCTGTTTTTGCACAAAAACATGATGGCAAACATCACAATCACAAAGAAAGATTAGAAAAAATGAAAACAGAGTTAGGGCTTTCTGATTCTCAAGTAGAACAAATCAAAGCTATTCATCAAAAAAACAAAGAAGAATCTAAAAAATTACGAAAAGAAGCTAAGGAAGGAAATGAAGAAAGTAGAGCCAAATTAAAAGCAAACCGAGCAGAAACAAAAGCAGAAGTAGCCCAAATATTGACTCCAGAACAACGCAAAAAAGCTGAAGCCTTAAAAACAGAACGCAAAGACCCAAAAAATAGAGCTGAAAAACATGCAGAAAAAATGAAATCAGAACTTTCATTGAGTGATGCACAAACTACAAAAGTAAAAGCTGCCTTAGTTACCAAAATGACTAAAATGCACGATTTGAGAGAAAAAGCAGGCGATGAAAAAATAGACAAAACAGAACGCAAAGCTCTAAAAACTGCTTTTGAAACAGAATTAAAATCTATTCTTTCAGAGGAGCAATTTATCAAATATGAAACTATAAAAACAGAGAAAAAAGCAAAACACAAAAAACATGGAAAAGGTAAAAAAGGACATCACAAAAAAGAATTTAAAAACAAAAATTCTTCTATGAAGCAATAATAATTCTTCTTTTTCAAATGGATTAAAAAAACAAAACCATCATTATCTTACCAATAATGATGGTTTTTTATGCCATTTTTGGTGTTTTAAAGATACTTATTATTTCTATATAATAGGGTAATACGCTTTAGCGTGTAAATAGACGTACCGAATGCTTTAGCTTTCGGAAAATAACTACCTCACAACTCCTAATCTAAAGGTTAGAGTACATTTTCGCACGCTAAAGCTAGGCTGTTCAAAATTTGTTTATTTTCTCATACAGTTTTAGTGTCTTTTGAAATTTAGCTACATCGTAGCGTAACCTTGTTGTTGGTATTCTAAATGTGTCTAATTTCAAGGTTTCG
>CAKZOK010000181.1 GCA_937136415.1 uncultured Cytophagales bacterium
CAATTTTATTGTCATACAATTCTTTGAGTTCTTTAAACTGTGGTTGCTGATGTAGATTTTCAAAGTTGAAATTGAGCTCAAGACTATTGGTTTTAATTGGACTAGATGTTTGGTCAGGAGTACTGCTATCCCTAGTGTTATCATCCATCATTTGATCTGTGTCATCTATTGATTTTGGCTTAAGTGGAACTTTTGCTTGTTCTGAATTTTCAAGGCCCGTGATAATTCTAAGCTTTTTTTCAAAAGTATTAATTCTTTGAAGATCAGAGGCAAGTGTATTAATTTTATTTTGAAATCTTTTGGATTAATACGAACCACTTTGGCTGCATAATTACTTCTCAAAAAACGTGTTTTCATACGAACAGCTTGTACATGAGGTCCAGAACCAATTTCAAAAACAATAATATTCTTTTTATTATTTCTTTCTAAAAAAGATTGAAAGTTTTTTTCTTGTGCTTTTGTGCGAGTGTTCACAAATGTATCATCTCTAAACATATAGACATTTGGGCGAGCCATCACCTTCGAATCAGGACACATCGGAAAACGATTATCCAAAACTCCCAACTGAATATTTTTTCCTGTAAGTTCTGTTTTCCAAATTTTATCAGAAAGGTTGTTATTACTGCTTTGAAAATATGCAAGTGAGCCGTGTAACTCTCTTATTTTTTCTTCCTCAAAGCCTGCTTTTTGAAAGTGAGAATCGATATTTGAAGTAATAATAAAATAATCTAAATCAAATTTTTGAATCCATTTTTTCAAAATATCAAAACCTTGATGGGGCGTTGTATTTTCATATTCTTCCATTCGTTTTCCAAATAAAGACCAGCTATAAACAGGGTCATTTAAAAATGCAGCAGGATTTACAGTTTCGAAAACAGTTTTTTCTGTTTCAGTTTCTACTTTTCCCCATTGCCCTCCATCTTGCCCACGATAATCTGCTAGTCCAGAATCGACACCCATTCCTGCACCTGCTGTAATAACAATGGCATCGGCTTCTGTAAGCCATTTTTTGATAGTTTCTAAATTTTGTGTTTTCATTTTTTGATTATTAAGTGAAACTTTACCACGCTATTTTTAAGATAAAAGTTTATCTAAGTTCTTTTAAAATTATTTTTATTGGAATTTCGTTCCATTTTATTTTTGGGCTAGAACATAAAAAACTTAATTTTACTTTTTTTAGAGAATAGGTTTTAGATTTAAAATGCCCTAAATTTTCTTTCCCATCTGTATCTTCTACTAAAAGTTTGTATTCTTTGATGGGAAAATCTCTAGCTACCACCAAATAGTAATTATCTTTTGCTTTAATAAAATTAAAGCGTTTTTTTGTTTTAGAAGATACTAAATCATTATTACTTTGATTTTTTAGATTTGTTTGTGTTGGATTTTGCCAAAAAAATACTGTATCTGTGCTATCATCGAACCAAAAATCATTTGTTATTTTTGAAACTCTTAGTTTTTTATTATTTCTTATTAAGCTAATTTTTAAATTATTAATTGTAGTAGTATCATGCTCTGAATGAATATCCAAAAGCAAAATAGCTGCATTATCAAGTGAACAGTGTTGTGCTTTTGCTATAAAAATAATGCAAGAAAAAAAGACTAAAGTAAATATTTTTTTCATAATTGTTTTTTTATTTAAAATAAACAACGCAGAATATCGATATTATGTTGCTCTGCAGCTTTTAGAAACTACAAATATTGTGTTTCTACAAAAATTTGTAATTAAACTTAAATATTTTATCAATCCAAATAAATTTTCTAATTTCCAATTCCAAAAAGAATTAAAGACAAAAAAAACAATTCACATGAAATTAAAAATTCTATTTTTATCCTCTCTATTTTTTTTTATAACTATATTTTCATTTGCTCAAAAAAGCAAAAATGAAAGTCAGAAAGAAATGTTAGCCAACATCGAAAAAATTATGCAAGGCGATAATTTTGTAGGTGTTTTGCCTCAAAATGGACGCTGGTCGTATGATGGAAAAGCAATTTATTTTTCCAAAAAATCAGCTTTAGAACCTCTGCCAACATGGTACAAACAAGGTGTTTCGAATGGAAATCCAATTGGTCAGCCTTTAAAAATTGCCGAAAATGATTTTAATCTAAATCCTAAAAAATATATTTTTGGAAATAATAATGATTTTGATAATTATAATAAAACCAAAACCAATAAAATTGTTTCTGTTGATGGCGATTTGTATTTGCAAGATGTACAAAATGGAAAAACAAAAAGACTTACTAATACACTAGAAAATGAAAAAAAGCCACATTTTACAAGAAATGATAGTGCAATCGTTTATCAAAAAGGAAATGATTTGTTTTACTTTTGGTTACAGGGCGAGCAAATTGGACAAACACAACAACTGACTTCTTTTATAGATTCAGATTCAAAAGCCAAAAAAATACTTTCTGATGCTGATAAATGGCTAAATCAACAGCAAAATGATTTATTAGAAATTATTAGAATAAATAAAGCAAAAGATTCTATCAAAAATGCTCAACCAAAACCGTATCGTTTGACTGCCATTCCGTTAAATGGAAAATATGTTTCTTCAGTTCAAATTAGTAATGATGGGCGTTTTGTGATTTATATTTTGGGAAAATATACTTCAAAATCTACCGAAGTTCCTAATTATATTAATAAATTAGGCTACACCGAAAACCTGCCAGCTCGCTCAAAAGTAGGAAACCAAACAGTTAATTTTTCATTGTATGTTTATGATAGATATGAGCAAGCAAATGATAAAATTGATTTGTCTGGTTTGCCCAAAATGATGGAAAATCCTGCTTATTATGCCGAATATGGAAGGAATACAAAAAGATATTCAGCCAGAAATTTATGGATTCATGGAATAAAATGGTCAGAGAATGGCAAAAAAGGAGCAATGGTAGTTCGTGCAAATGACTCAAAAGACCGTTGGATTATAGGAATGGATTTGACAAGCCAAGATGAAAAATTAAAACTCATAGACCATCAGCATGATGATGCATGGATAGGTGGCGAGGGAATTAGTGGCTGGCACGCTTCGACAGGTACACTCGGTTGGCAAGACAATGAAACTGTTTATTTTCAATCTGAAAAAACAGGATTTTCGCATCTTTATACTTACAATTTTACATCAAAAAAACAAAAACAGCTTACAAATGGAGAGTTTGAAGTAACTAAGGTGTGGCTCTCACAAAAAAATAAAGGAAACAACAAAATATTTTATGTCCGTGCCAATAAAGAAAATTTTCACGAATATCATTTGTATAAATTAAATTCTAAAAATAATAATTTAGAAAAAATAACTTCTCAAAAAGGAGTTTATGAAGAATTGGTTTTGTCGCCAGATGAAAAATACTGGATTGCTCGTTATTCTTACTCAAACAAACCGTGGGAATTGGTTGTTTTTGAAAACAAACCAGATGCCACACAAAGACAAATTACAAACTCTCTAACAGAAGAATTTAAAAAACAATCGTGGTACGAACCCCAAATTATTACTTTCAAAACACCTGATGGCATAGAAATTCCTGCACGAATTTATGAGCCAGATACAAATGTAAAAAATAAAGCTGCTGTAATGTTTGTTCACGGTGCAGGTTATTTGCAAAATGTTCATTATGGTTGGAGTGCCTATTATAGAGAATATATGTTTCATAATCTTTTGAGAAAGCAAGGATATACAGTCATTGATATTGATTATCGTGGCAGTAAAGGGTATGGCAGAGATTGGAGAACAGCCATTTATCGCCACATGGGAAATAAAGAACTCATTGATTATGTTGCTGGCGCAGATTATTTAGTCAAAAATCACGAAATTGATAAAGAAAGAATCGGAATTTATGGTGGTTCTTATGGTGGTTTCATGACAATGATGGCAATGTTTAAAGAGCCTAAAGTTTTCCGTTCGGGAGCTGCCCTTCGTTCGGTTACAGATTGGGCGCATTACAATCACCCTTATACAGCAAATATTTTGAATACGCCTTTAGAGGATAGTTTGGCGTATGTTCGTTCTTCTCCAATTTATTTTGCTGAAGGTTTGGAAGGTGATTTGCTTATTTGCCACGGAGTGTTGGATACAAATGTTCAGTTTCAAGATGTGGTTCGTTTATCTCAACGACTTATCGAACTCAAAAAAGAAAACTGGGAACTAGCTCTTTATCCGATTGAAGGACATGGGTTTGTATATCCAAGCAGTTGGGCAGACGAATACAAACGCATTTATCAGCTTTTTGATAGAACAATAGGGCAGCCTAAAGAGTAATTAATGTAATTATGTAGCAATTTGATTTATCAAATTAGAAAAAATATCAAAAAATAAAATGAAAGTAACATTTTTAGGAACAGGAACATCACAAGGTGTTCCTGTTATTGCGTGTGAGTGTGAAGTTTGTAAATCTTTGGATTATAGAGATAAGCGTCTGCGTGTTTCTATCCATATTGAGGTAGAAAATAACCAAGGCGAAATGAAAAGTTTTATTGTTGATACAGGTGCAGATTTTAGGCAGCAATGTTTGAGAGAGCAAATCAAAAAACTTGATGCAGTTTTATATACTCATCAACACAAAGACCATACAGCAGGAATGGACGAAGTGCGCTCTTTTAATTTTGCTCAAAATAAAGATATGCCAATTTATGCACGAGAAGCCGTTTTGAATCAATTAAAACAAGAATTTTCATATATCTTTGCAGACTTCAAATATCCTGGTATTCCACGAGTAGAAACATATAGTATAGAAAACAAACCCTTTATGATAGAAGGAATTAAAATAATTCCGATTGATGTTTTGCATTACAAACTCCCTGTTTTTGGCTTTCGAATTAATGATTTTACCTATATTACTGATGTCAATTTTATTTCAGAAAAGGAATTAGAAAAGGTAAAAGGAACAAAGATACTAGTTTTGGGAGCATTACAAAAAGAAGCGCATATTTCTCATTTTACACTTAATGAAGCCATTGAAGTTGTCCAAAAAATAAACCCTGAAAAAGCCTATTTAACTCATATTAGTCATAAAATGGGGCTGCATAAAGAAGTTTTGGCAGAGCTACCTCCAAATATTGAGCTGGCTTATGATGGTTTGCAGATAAAATTATAGATTATTTATTCATTTTCTTTTTCCATTCAAAATAGCCCAAAACAGCCAAAACTAAAAATATAGCATACAATCCTGTTGTAAAATAAAGTCCTTTGTAATAATAAATACCAACACAAAAAACATCGATTACAAACCAAAAAATCCAATTTTCTACCCAACGTTTGGCAAGATGAAATTGGGCTACTACACTAAAAGAAGTAGTAAAAGCATCAAAATAAGGCACTGAAGCATTTGGAAGAGTAGAAAACCAAGCTCCAAAACCAAAAACTCCTGCAACACCTGCAAGAATACTGATTATCCAAAATTTGAGAGGCATGTGAGTAATTGGAAGCTCTGTATTTTCTTCATTTTTGATTGTAGTATCATCAGAATTTGTTTTTTTATCTTTGCTGCCTCCTCCAAAAAGCCAATGATACCAACCCCAAATACTCACAACAAAATAAAAACCACTCAAAATAGAATCACCATACAAACCTGCTTCAAGAAAAATATAGATATAAGGAACAACACTCAAAATACCAAAAAACCAACCCCAATGATTATTTCTTGTATTGAGCCAAATGCAAACAAGCCCAGTAAGAGCCGCAAAAAGTTCTAATTTATGAGAAAAAAAATAAGTTAGAAAAGATTCAAAAAATTGTTCCAAAATAAAGGATATGTTTTTTATGATAAAATATATTTCCAAAATGAGTTGCAAATATAAACTTTGAGAGGAGAGAAAAAAAACATAGTATAAAATAATTCTGAATAATCATTTTTACCATTAAAAAAGTGATATTATTAGTAACTTTGTGTCATATTTTTAAATTTTAGTTCTAAAATCTACATTCTAAATTCTACTTTTTTATGCAAACTATTTTCGTTCCTTTAGATTTTTCAGAAAATTCATTACAAGCACTCCGACATGCCATCGAACTTGCCAAAAAATCAGAATCACAAATTGTGGTCTTTCACTCTTACCAACCACCTCAAATGGGAGGAGGAAACTTTACAGGGAGAAAAAAACTCACAGATATTGGCAAACAAGAAGCCGAAGACAACATGTACAAAGTGGTCATGAGATTGAAAGAAACTGAACCAAATTTGGATTTCGAACACCTAGTTGTTGATGGCGACCCAATGCAACGTATTCTTTTTTATGCAGAAAAGTATGAATCTGATTTGATTGTCATGGGAACAAAAGGAGCAAGTGGGCTAAACGAGGTATTCTTGGGAAGTGTAGCTGGAAAAATTATAAATAATGCCTCTTGCCCAGTCGTTATTGTTCCTGAAGAAAGCCAAAAAGGAGCATATCAAAAAATTGTTTATGCAACTTCATTGATAGCAGATGATAAAGGAGTTTTGAATTATTTGAAAGTATTAGCTACAAGTTTTGAAGCAAAATTAGAATGTATTCATATCGAAAAAAATGAGGAAACAAATGCAAGGTTTGAAACCTTTGGAAAAAATTATGCCGAGCAAGGAACAGATAATAATTATGTTGATTTCAAAATTATTGTTAATAAAGAAAATCAAAATGTAGAGAATAGTTTGTTAGAATATTTAGAAGAAAACCCTTGTTCTCTTTTGGTTATGCTTCGCCGTGAACGTGATTTTGTGCAGCGTCTTTTTGGGCATAGTGTTACCAAAAAAATGGCGTATCATTCAGAAAGCCCTCTTTTGATTATGAAAGCTGCTGATAAAATAGAATTTTAGATGATTGTTAATCAAGGGTTTGCTGATTGCAAACCCTTCATGTTTAAGACAAATAATGTTGTTTTGCCTTTGTTGGTGAGCCATCAGATTTAAAAATACAGACCAATTAAAAAAATTGGTGATGTTACACAAAGTATGATTTTTTTAAAGTGTTTTAGAATAGCAAAATTATACAACTAAAAACTACCCACAATGCTGTTGTTGGTGTTTTAGCGAAGCGACACCAACAACCAAATAACTTAAGTAAGGTTAATTTTGTCAGACTGCTTATCTAAGAAAATAATAACAAAAAATATAGAAAATAAATGGAATCTACTTATCACAATCCTGTCATGCTTTCTGAATGTATAGAAGCATTAGATATTAAAGAAAATGGAATTTATGTCGACCTTACTTTTGGTGGTGGTGGGCATAGCCGAGCTATTTTGAAAAAACTTACCACAGGAAAACTCTATGCCTTTGACCAAGATGCAGATGCACAAGCAGAAGCTCAAAAGTTAGCAAAAGAAGTAAATACACTTGAAAATCCTTCTCGTTTTGTATTTCTAAAGGCTAATTTTAGATATCTAGAGAAATATTTAAGAATGTACAAAGTAGAAAAAGTAGATGGTATTTTGGCAGATTTGGGAATTTCTTCACACCAAATAGACGAACCAACACGAGGATTTTCTACTCGTTTTGATGCTGATTTGGATATGAGAATGGATACTTCGATGAACGAAACAGCAAAAGATATTCTGAATGAATATGGAGAAGCAGAACTACACAAACTTTTTGGTATTTATGGAGAAATAAAAAATGCTAAAACGCTTGCCAAAACGATTGTTGCTCAAAGAATCAATAAAACTATCGAAACAACAACCGAGTTTAAAGCTATTTTGGAGCGTATTGCACCAAAAAGACAAGAGTTTAAATATTATGCTCAAGCATTTCAGGCATTGCGTATTGAAGTCAATCAGGAAATGGAATCATTGGAAGATATGCTTCTTCAATGCGCTGAGGTTTTAAAAAATGAAGGGCGTTTGGTAGCTATGTCCTATCATTCTTTAGAAGACAGACCGTTGAAAAAAATGATTCAGATGGGCAAGTTTTATGGGCAAGTAGAAAAAGATTTTTATGGAAATGTTATCAAACCCTTTGAGGCAATCAACAGAAAACCAATCATGGCATCAAAAGAAGAAATTGAACAAAACCCACGAGCAAGAAGCGCAAAACTCAGAATTGCTAAGAAAATTTAGGTTCTATATGATTTTAGTTGCAAAAACTGTCTTTTGATTTTGCCTAAGTCTGTTCTAAAGGTCTGACTTAGACAAAATAAGTCTTTTTCAGAACTCTAAATGCTGATTTTAAACTGCTCAGACCTTTGGTACAGACCAATTTAAAATATAAATTTGCACCCAAATTCATATAGAATCAAAATTTAGAAGGCAATCTATCACAGATTTTCTAATCTGTATTAAACAACTGCCATTTTGCCGTATTATTTACTTTAAAGACAAAAAAACAGGCTTGGTACATAGCTTGCAAATAGTTTGTAACTTGAAACAATTTTTATTGTTTTTATACTTATGAGAATGGTTTATACAGTTTTGTAACAATTTTTATTTAATTGATGTTCTTTATTTTTTAAATAATTACTGTCAATCTGACATTTTTTTCAAATGAAACTAATGAATTTTAGCAGATTCAAATTATTAATATTTAATTAGCTATAATCATAATTTTTAATTTGTAAGTCGTAATTGTTTCATAGTTATTCATTCTTTTTAAATTTGATATTCAAACTCATTACATAAATATACATTTTTTGAAAAATATAAAAGTGCCTTTTACAGAAGAGGATATTCCTCAAATAGATTTGGAAGAATTAGAAAATGCAGCCAATCAGATTGATGAGGATTTGCCTCAAGAATTATCAATTTTGCCTGTTCGAAATACAGTTTTATTTCCTGGAATAATTATGCCTATTACCGTAGGGCGTGAAAAATCATTGCGCTTAATCAAAAAGGCTTATAAAGATGAAAGTTATATTGGTGTTGTTTCTCAAAAAAATTTGAGAGAAGATGAGCCTCAAAAATCAGACTTGCATTCAGTAGGTACAATAGCAAAAATCGTCAAAAAAATTACGATGCCAGATGGAAACACAACTATTGTTGTACAGGGAAAGCAACGTTTTGAACTCAACGAACTCACACAAAATGAGCCTTTTTTGGTTGGAAAAGTAAATTATTTAACTGATATATCATTAGATAATCCAAAAGGAAATAAGAAAAATGAGGAGCGCAAAAAAGAAGCGTTGATTGAATCAATAAAAGAAGCAGCTTTCAAAATTTTGCATTTGAGTACGGATATTCCACCTGAAGCCCAAATTGCATTAGAAAATATTGAGAGTCCTAATTTTTTAATTAATTTTCTTTCTGCAAATACAAATGTAGAAGTAAAAGCAAAACAAAGATTACTAGAGCTTTCCAAAGTAATTGATAGAGCTGTACAGCTTTTGAAAATTATGCACAAAGAAATTCAGCTTTTAGAACTAAAAAGCGATATAAAAGAAAAAACAAATTCCGATTTAGACCAACAGCAAAAAGAGTATTTTCTTCGCCAACAAATCAAAACATTACAAGATGAAATAGGCGACGACAACGATAAAGATATAAACAAACTGCATCTAAAAGCAGAAAAAAAACAATGGAGCGAAGAAACAAAAGAGTTTTTCTTGAAAGAAGTAAATCGTTTTTCTCGTATGAACCCTGCTTCTCCTGATTATTCTATTACACTTTCTTATCTGGAATTTATCTTAGATTTGCCTTGGCAATTTACTACAAAAGACCATTTGGATTTGCATAATGCAAAGAAAGTATTGGATAAGGAGCATTATGGATTAGAAAAAATAAAACAACGTATTTTAGAATATTTGGCTGTCTTGAAGCTCAAAAATACCTTAGATAGTCCAATCCTTTGTCTTTATGGACCTCCAGGGGTTGGCAAAACATCTTTAGGAAAATCTATTGCAAAAGCATTGGGTAGAAAATATATGCGTATTTCGCTTGGTGGAATGCACGATGAATCCGAAATTAGAGGGCATCGCCGTACTTATATTGGTGCAATGGCTGGCAAGATTATGCAAAATGTCAAAAAAGCAGGTTCTTCAAATCCTGTCTTTGTACTTGATGAAATTGATAAAGTAAGTAGTGATTTTCGTGGCGACCCTTCATCGGCTTTGTTGGAGGTGCTTGACCCCGAACAAAATGATACATTTGTAGATAATTATTTAGAAACGGAATATGATTTGTCTAAAGTTCTTTTTATTGCAACAGCAAATTCTTTGAATACTATTCAACCTGCATTGCGTGATAGAATGGAAATTATTGAAGTTTCGGGTTATACTATCGAAGAAAAAATAGAAATTGCAAAGCGTCATTTGGTAGCTAAACAAAGAAAAAATCACGGACTTTTGGCAAAGCACATTAGTTTTTCTGCCGAAACATTGCGTTTTGTGGTAGAGGGATATACAAGAGAATCTGGTGTCAGAAGTTTGGAAAGACAGATTGCCTCGCTTTGCCGAAGTGTTGCCAAATCAGTAGCGATGGAAGAAAATTATCAAAAGAAAATTACACCAAAAGAAGTAGAAAGAATACTAGGAAAACCTTCTTTTGATAAAGACCTTTTTGAAGAAAATGAAACAGTAGGGGTAGCGACAGGCTTGGCTTGGACACAATTTGGAGGCGAAATTTTATCCATTGAAGCTAGTTTGAGTAAAGGAAAGGGCAGAATTACGCTATCAGGGCGTTTGGGTGATGTAATGAAAGAATCGGTTGGTGCAGCTCTTTCGTATTTGAAAGCAAATGCAGAAGAATGGAATATTAATCACAAACTTTTTGACCAATACGATTTGCATGTACATGTTCCTGCTGGTGCTGTTCCAAAAGATGGTCCTTCGGCTGGTATTACGATGCTGACAGCTATGGTTTCGGCATATTCTCGTAGAAGAGTCAAAAATCAGTTGGCTATGACTGGTGAAATTACGCTTCATGGAAAAGTACTGCCTGTTGGTGGAATAAAAGAAAAAATCTTAGCTGCCAAACGTGCAGGAATCAATGAAATTGTGATGAGCAAACGCAATCAAAAAGATATTGAAGAGATTGAAGAGCATTATATCAAAGGGCTAACATTTCATTTTGTAGATAGGGCTGGTGAGGTTTTGAAACTTGCTTTATTAAAACAACAAGATAAAACAGCCAGACCTTTAGAAATACAGGATACAAATCAGACAAAGAAAACAGATAAAGAAAACAAAAAAATAAGAGTAATTCCTACTACTCCATCAAAAGGAAAAAGTGGAAGCGTAGGAGTTTAAACCACATTAAATCTAAACCCTAAGGTTCTTCAGAGGCTCTTAGGGTTTTATACAGGATATGAAAATAGTAATTATAGATTATAAAGCTGGCAATATTCGTTCAGTTGATTTTGCTTTGCAGCGTTTGGGAATCAATGCTGTGGTAAGTGCAGACAAAGATATTTTACGTTCTGCAGACAAAATTATTTTCCCAGGGGTTGGTCATGCAGAATCGGCTATGCAACACCTCAAAAATGCAGATTTAGATACTTTTATTCCAACTCTGAAACAACCTGTTTTGGGGATTTGCTTAGGAATGCAGCTTTTGTGTTCGCATACAGAAGAAGGAAATACAAAAGGATTAGGGATTTTTGATGTAAATGTAAAAGAATTTAAACCCACTAATTCGGCTGATAAAGTTCCTCACATGGGGTGGAATACAACAGATAATCTAAAAGGAGAATTGTTTGATAGTAATTTGTTTGACAAAGTGAAAGCTTTACCTCCTCAATTCTACTTTGTACACACTTATTATGCAGAACTTTGTAAAGATACCGTTGCAAGTTGTGATTATATCTTGCCTTTTTCGGCTGCCTTGCAGAAAGATAATTTTTATGCAGCGCAGTTTCACCCAGAAAAAAGCGCAGATGCTGGAGAAGAACTTTTGAAGAATTTTTTGAAATTGTAGTTTGTTCTTTGGAGTGAAAAAGTATTTTTTTGAAAAGTGAAAAAGACTTCATACAAAAGCAGCCGTAGTAATGTTTTAATGCAATCAATGAAAAATTTCCTCAAAGAACCAGTTTCCATAGCTCCTTTAGTAAGTTTCCGAATTTTATTTGGTTTGCTTACTTTTTTCAGTACGCTTCGTTTTTGGTATTTGGGTTGGATAGAAAAACACTATATCAAACCAGTTTTTCATTTCAAATATTTTGGTTTTGAGTGGGTTGAGCCTTTGCCAGCTTATGGAATGTATGCTATTCATATCGTTTTGCTTTTGGCTAGTTTGGGCGTTACGTTTGGTTTTTTGTATCGATTTTCTGCTTTTTTGCTGTTTCTGACTTTTACGTATTGCCAACTTATTGACCTTACTTATTATCTAAATCATTATTATTTTGTGAGTTTGATGGCTTTTCTGCTCATTTTTGCTCCTGCTCATCGGTTTTACTCGTTGGATTGTTTGTGGTTTGTTGCTCGTAGGGATACAAGCAATGGTAGAAATAAGTTAAAAAACACAAATAATTCTGAAAATCAAAGTAAAGGTAATTTTCTATTTAATCTTTTTTCAGTTTCTCCCTCTCTTTCTATTTCTGGTGTTTGGGTTTTGATTTTTCAAATTCAACTCTCCATTACTTATTTTTATGCAGGACTAGCCAAGCTAAATTCGGAATGGCTCTTCGATGCAATGCCTCTCAAAATTTGGCTTCCTGCTCATTATGATATGCCAATTTTTGGTTTTTTGATGAAATATGAAATTACAGCTTATGTTTTTTCTTGGACAGGAATGTTTTATGATTTGCTGATTCCTTTTGCATTATTTTACAAAAAAACTCGTCTTTTGGCGTATCTTGCTGTCATTGGGTTTCATTCTATGACAGGGTATTTATTTCAAATTGGCGTTTTTCCTATTGTGATGATTGCTCTGACTTTGATTTTTTTTGAAGCTAATTATCATGAAAAAATATTGAATTTTATTTCTTCATTATTCTTTCAATTTTTTAAGAAAATCTTGCCCTTGTTGCTGTCCCCACCAACGACTAAACACTTTTCTTTTCATTCTTCATACAAAAAACAATCTTCTCATTTATTATTAAATCCATTAAAGAATTTTAAAATTATTTCTCAAAAATGGATTTATATTTTAGGAGTATATTTTGTTTTTCAGCTTTTATTTCCATTTAGATTTCTTTTTTATACAGGAAAATCATACAATGAAACGCTATTTTGGAAAGAAGAAGGATTTCGTTTTTCGTGGCGAGTAATGTTGATAGAAAAATCTGGAAGTGCAACATTTTATATCAAAAATCCAATTACAAATAAAGAAGGAATGGTTGATAATACTGATTTTTTGAATAAGCATCAAGAAAAACAAATGGCTTATCAACCTGATATGATTTTGCAATATGCTCATTTTTTAAAAGAGAAATACAAGACAATAGAAAACCCAAATCCAATCGTTAGAGCAGAAGTTTATGTTACTCTGAATGGAAGAAGAAGTCAATTATTTTTTGACCCAACTCTTGATTTAAGCAAAATAAACGACAATTTTTTAGAAAAAAAATGGATTAATCCTTTAAAGTAATTATTAATTTATTCTTAAAAGCCAATTATCAATTTGCGATTGAATGGTTTGAGCATAAATAAAATTAGTATCATTTTTTCCTACTTCTAATGCTTTTTGAGCATTTTCTACTGCGCCTTTATAATCATTTTCTAAAGCTAATATTTCAGATTTTACCCAATGAGGCAAATAATGATTGTTTTTGAGTTTGATTGCTTGATTTGCCCAATCTAATGCCTGACGCAGTTCGATTTTTTCATTTTTGTAATAAGAAGCACTCCTTACCAAAACTTGCCAATCGTTTGGGTGTTTGGAAATGGCTTTGGCAATGTTCTTTTTTGCCTCTTCTATTGTATTTACTTGAATGGTAATTCGTGCCAACTTGCATTCCCAGCGTAAAATAAAAGTACCTTCATTTTCTAAAATTTTATCAAAATCATAGGCTAATGTTTCTTGAAATTTAGATTTTTCTACGGTTGCATTGACACGCAAAACATCATTTTTTTGATTATAGGCTTCCTTTCCCCACGAATTAATAGCTGTATTAAAGATAAAAGTCCAATCTCCTTTTTTTTGTGGAATAACAAAAATAGCATATTTTCCTTTTTTGAGAGGTCGTCCATTTATTTTGACATCACTAGAAAACTCTATAGTAGTTGCTTCGTTTGCGCCTGCCCTCCATACTTTATTATAAGGAACAAGCTCGCCCCAAATGTGCTTTTTTCTGCCTTTTACACTCGGACGACTATAACGCACAAAAAATTCTGTTAAGCCAATTTCTTGCATTAATGTAGAAATCGAACTCTTACGAGGAAGTTCTAATCTTTCTTCTTTTTCTGTCATTTCATTTGCTTGTCCTTCTTTTTGAGCCAAAACAGAAAAAGAAATTAAAAATGTAAAGAGCAAAAATAAAAATTTGATAGCTTTCATTTTTTTAGATTATAGATTAGAATGAAAATATTTTTTATTAAATACAGAATTAGAGAGAGAAATTTAATAATTACTCATTAAGGATAGCTGTTTGTTTTTATTGTAAGCTATCTTTTAGAATTCGAAATTCGATAGCAGGCGAAATTTTTTCATACAATGTATTATAAACAGCCTTAATAATTGGCATATCAACTTTGTATTTTTTGGTAACATCATACAAACCTTTGACTGCATAATACCCTTCTGCAACCATTCCCATCTCAATTTGTGCCGATTTGACGGTATATCCACGCCCTACCATATTTCCAAAAGTACGATTTCTACTAAATTGAGAATAAGAAGTAACCAACAAATCACCCAAATATGCAGAACCATTTATATCTCTTTCTTCCAATGGATAAGCCTTATCCAAAAAACGTTTGGCTTCCTGAACAGCATTCGAAACCAAAACAGCTTGAAAATTATCACCATAATTAAGCCCACGAGCCATTCCACAAGCAACAGCCACAACATTTTTGATGACAGCACAATACTGAATCCCATTCAAATCTGGATTTGGACGGCATTTTATATAATGCCCTCTCATCAGTTTGGCAAACTTGTCGCCTTCATTTTCATCGCCTCCAATAGTGAGGTAGGCTTGTCGTTCTTGCGCTACTTCTTCAGCATGACAAGGGCCGGCAATGCTCAATAGTTTGTCGGTAGGAACATCAAATTTTTTCTCTACATATTCTGTTACCAAAACATTTTCTTCCAAAATCATTCCTTTGATAGCCGAAACAATTACTTTATCTTTAAAAATATTGGGGTCTAATTTGTCAAAAACATCTGTAATAAATGCAGAAGGAACAGCCAAAACAATATATTTTGAATCTGAAATAACAGCTTTTAAATCATTAAGGGGCGTGATTTTATCAATATTAAGCAAAGCCGAACTCAAATAACGAGGATTGCGATGATTTTTACGAATAAAATCAATGTCTTCTTTCGAACGCATCCACCAATTTATACGGACATTATTTTCTGAAAGCATTTTTACTATCGCAGTTGCCCAACTGCCTCCACCTAACACACCAATACGAACAGGCGCACCACTATCTGAAAAACCAAAAGCTGCCAAAATAATTTATTTTAATAAAAGAATAGGAAAAGAAATAGAATTTTTATTTCAAACAGTAAAGAACGTGGTTTTTTATTGTTCTTCAAAATGAATTAAAGTGATTTTTTGATAAAAAGACAAAAAGTGCTTTTTGATATACATTATTTCTAACAATTTTTTGAAACACAGGGTTTGTCAGAAATTAAGATTTAGTATTTTTGTTTATTCTTCTAGGAAAAACTAAATAGCATTCTAAAAGAATATCATGGATTTAATCAACTCTATTAAAAAAAAATTGAAAAACTCATCTGAAACAGCAATCAATTATACTGATTCTGACATAACAGCAGCATCTCGTAAAAAAGACCATATTGAACTCGCTTTTGAAGCTCAATTACCAAAAAAACAGTTAGATAATAGGTTTTATTATGAACCTGTTTTGGCTGCGCACCCAAAGATAGAAAATGAAAGTTTTGAGTTTTTGGGCAAACAAATGAATGCGCCTTTATGGGTTTCTAGTATGACAGGAGGTACAGAATGGGCAAAAATTATTAATCAAAATCTAGCTAAAGTATGTGGAGAATACAAACTTGGAATGGGATTGGGGTCGTGTAGGGCATTATTGACCGATGATGATTGTTTGCCTGATTTTGATGTAAGAAAATTTATTGGTAACCAGCCTTTATATGCGAATCTTGGAATTGCGCAGCTTGAAAAGCTCATCGAAACCAAAGAAACTAAAAAAATAGACGAACTTCTCAAAAAATTAGAAGCCGATGGGTTAATTATTCATATAAATCCATTACAAGAATGGCTACAACCTGAAGGAGATAGGTTCGAAAAACCACCTTTAGAAACTATTAAAAAACTCTTACAGACATCCAATTATCCAATTATTGTGAAAGAAGTAGGGCAAGGATTTGGAAAGGAAAGTTTGGAAGAGCTATTAAAATTGCCTATTGCAGCCGTAGATTTTGCTGCTAGTGGAGGGACAAATTTTGCACTCTTAGAACTCAAACGAAGCAATCAACTTGCTCAAAATATCTTTGAATCTTTGGCACACATTGGGCATAGCGCAGAAGAAATGGTGGATTTTTGTAATGAAATTAAATTGAATGATAATTTGATAAACAAAATAAAATGTAATCAGATTATTATTTCTGGAGGAGTAAAAACGTTTCTTGATGGATATTATTTAACAGAAAAAATAAATTTTGATGCAATCTATGGGCAAGCATCGGAGTTTTTGAAACATGCTAGAGGAAGTTATGAAGAGTTACAAGCCTATACAGAAGGGCAATTAAATGGATTAAAAATAGCAAAACAGTTTTTGAAGGTAAAATAAATACTATTTTTATGAAGAGCTAAATATGGAATTAGTTGAAGAGAAAAGGAATGAGGTTTGTCAATTAAATATCAGCCGATTAAAGTTATAAAAGAACAATTTATTTAATTCCTGTTAGTTAGGCTAAAAAAAAAGTTTTCGAATAAACTATTTTTTTCAAAATTTAGTTATTTTTTTTATAAAGTTGTATTTTTGTACTACAAATAGCAATTTTGGTTTTTTATATTTTCTATTAGTTTTCCATTAATTTTATTTCAATTATGAATCAATTCTCAAACTCTTCCAAATTTTCAACTGATTTTTATTCGAATACTGAAACAGAAGTTTTAGAAGAGGTAGCTACCAAAACAGAAGAAGGGCATCGTTTGATTGTTTTTAATGACGAAGTAAACACATTTGACCATGTTATAGATACATTGATAAATATTTGCGAACATTCAGAACCTCAAGCCGAACAATGCACATGGATAATTCATTTTAAAGGCAAATGTTCTGTAAAAGAAGGTTCTTGGAATGACCTTGTTCCGATGCGTAATGCAATTTGTGACCGTGGAATTTCGGCAGAAGTAGATTAAAAATATAGGTTCTAACAGGTCATTATTTTTCATTAAAATTTATTAAGATAAATTCTCAAAAAAGTGTTTGAGTAGCGATAATTTTATGAAGCTGTTTAAAATCCAAGTGGTGTTGTAAAAAGTATGATAAGTTATTTGGTTGTTGGTAGTTTTTAGTTGTATAATTTTGCTATTCTAAAACGCTTTAAAAAAATCATACTTTGTGTAACACCACCAAAATCCATTATAATTTGATGTAGCAAAAAATTAAACAGCTTCAATATCAACTAAGAAAAGAATTTAGTTATTTTCTGTCAGATGAATAGCCTCTAAAATAATTTTACAGGCTTTTTTTATTTCTTTTTTAGTAATGATAAGAGGAGGCGCAATTCTCATTGAATTATCACAATACAAAAACCAATCAGAAAGCAAACCCAAATCCAAACAATGAGCAATTACTTTTTGTAAAAACTCAAAACTTTCAAATTCTACTGCCAGCATCAAGCCAATTCCACGAAATTCTTTTATTGCCTTTGTAGTTTTTGGATTTAATAATTCTTTAAATAAATTATGTTTTTCTTCAATATTTTCTAATAAATTTTCTTTCTGAATCACTTTCAAAGTTGCCAAAGAAGCCACACAGCTCACAGGGTGTCCACCAAAAGTAGAAATATGTCCCAAAATTGGATTATCAGAAAGACATAACATCATTTTTTGAGAAGCCATAAAAGCACCAATCGGCATTCCTCCACCCATTCCCTTTGCAGCCACAACAATATCAGGAATAATGTCAAAATGTTCAAACGCCCAAAGTTTGCCTGTTCTGCCAAAGCCACATTGAATTTCATCACAGATTAAGAGTGTTCCTGTTTCACTACATTTTTTTCGGAGAGCTTGTAAATATTCTTTTTTAGGAACTCTAATCCCTGCTTCTCCCTGTACAGTTTCGATAATTACGGCTGCTGTTTTTTCTGTAATTTTGGAAAGGCAAGTTTCATCATCAAAATAAATATGGTCAATATTAGGAAGCAATGGCAAAAATGGTTCTTTCCATTCTTTGCTCGTTCCGAGTGAAAGTGCTGCATGGGTAGAGCCGTGATAAGCATCATGACAACCTATTAATTGCGTTCTGCCTGTAAATCGTTTGGCTAATTTTATAGCTCCCTCAACGGCTTCACTTCCAGAATTGACAAAATAAGTAGCATTTTGAGGGCTTTCGGTATTATCATTTTTATCTAAAAAATCTTGTCCTAAAGTAGTATTAAATGTTTTTGAAAGTGCAGTAGCAAGCTGAACTTGTGGGGTTTGTACAAATTCTCCATAGACCATTAGGTGCATATACTTTCGAAGCTGTTTTTGGATTGCCTTTATTACTTTTGGGTGGCGATGACCAACATTACTCACTCCAATCCCTGAAATAATGTCTATCCATTTTTGATTTTTGCTTCCAAACATATAAATCCCCTTTGCATTATGGACTTCTAAAGCAAGAGGAAAAGGCGAGGTTTGAGCAACATGATTAAGGAAAAGTTGGCGAGATGAAAGCATATAGTTTGATTACGAATTAAAGATTACAAATTACGAATGAAATGGTGTGCAAAATTACTAAATTTTCTTTCATAAAGTAGAGTACGAAATACATCTCACACTAAAGCGTAAGCTACATTATTTCATACAAAATAGGTTTTGAAGGCGCAGCATCGGTTTCTAAAGATGGAATTAAAATATTTAATAAATAAATTCCGTCTTTGATTTGATTATCTACAAAGATAAGTTCTGTAATGGTAGCATTCTTGCGAACTTTCGAAAAATCACTTTTATTGTTATCATCATTATTGAGAATATTCCAAAACCCTCTATGAACCGATAATTTTCCCTTATCCGACTCTCTATCCACCGAAGGCAAATCTAAAAGTAAATGATTAATGTTTTTTTCTGCCAAAAATTTTCCTATACTTGGTTCTAAATAAGGAGGGTTTGTGCCAGAATAGTGCTTCGTTTTTTTTGTGTCAGAATTTGGAAGAGTACGAATAATTAGTGCTTCGTAGGGAATAGTTTTGATGTTTAGTTTTTCTGCAATATTTTTTTTCAAAATTACTTCGTCGTTTGGTTCTGCTATCTGACTTAGCTGCTCAAATTCTGTATTTTCCAAATCTGATTGAGTAATTTTTGTAGGATTGAGCGTAATCAAACGAGCCACAAACCAAAAAGTTTTTAGAGATTGATTGATAGTAACTTTGTTTTCTTCTTGATTACTCAAATGTCCATAACACTCTGTATGTGTGCCGTTTCCGTGAGGAGTAATCATAATTTTTTGATAATTACACGTTCCTCCTTCGGCTACATTTCCAATAAAATCTTCTCCAAAACGAATCGTTTGGAAGACAGGGTTTTCAGCATAATAACAATTTGGATTTTTTTTACCTTCTTGTAGAGGAATTGAAATATCCAAAGGTTTTGATAAATCGGCTGTGTAGTTTTTATTATTTATCGAATAATTAATTTTCATATCAAAAAAAAAGAGTGGATTGATTAGTATTAATAGCCTAAAATTGCTACTTTTCATTTTTATAAACAATAGTAATAAATAATTACGAATTGTAAGTCAAAAATTACGATTAAAGCAGTAAAAGACATGTCAAAATCTATTCAAGCCTTGAGCATTTTGCCCATTATTGTTCTTTCTCAATTTTGTTGTACTTCGCTTTGGTTTGCAGGAAATGCCGTAATGAGTGATTTGATAGCTGCTTTTGGGCTTCCCAATAATGCCTTGAGTTTGCTTACTTCTGCTGTTCAGTTTGGTTTTATAAGTGGTACGCTTATTTTTGCGCTTCTGATGATTGCTGATAGATTTTCGCCTTCTTTAGTTTTTTTTGTTTGTGCTTTTTTGGGTGCTTTGTGCAATTATTTTACAGTTTTTGATGGAAATAATTTGTTTAGTCTTCTTTTATTTCGTTTTCTGACAGGTTTTTTCTTGGCAGGAATTTATCCAGTAGGAATGAAAATAGCTTCTGATTATTATCAAAAAGGCTTAGGAAAGTCGTTGGGATATTTGGTGGGAGCTTTGGTTATCGGAACGGCTTTTCCTCATCTTTTAAAAAGTATTCAGAGTATAGAGAGTTTTTCAAACCTATTTTCGTGGCGTTTGGTAATACAATTTACATCTTTCATTGCACTTTTAGGAGGGGTTTTGATGTTTGTTTTTGTTCCGAATCGTTCTATTATTATTTCTGACAAATCTAATCAAAAGCTAAAAATTACGGCATTTTTTCAAGTTTTTAAAAGTGCTAATTTTCGTTCGGCAGCTTTTGGATATTTTGGACACATGTGGGAATTATATACGTTTTGGGCATTTGTTCCTATTATTTTGGCTACTTATTCCAAATTACACCCAGAAATTTCGATTAATATTTCCTTTCTTTCTTTTCTAATTATTGGTTTGGGTAGTTTGGCTTGTATTATTGGAGGCTATCTTTCGGAGCGTTTTGGAGCTAAGAAAGTAGCTTTTGCATCTTTGTTGTCTTCTGGCTTTTGTTGTCTTGTTTCTCCTCTTGTTTTTTATGCAGATTCTTATTTTCTTTTAGTTGCTTTTCTTGTTTTTTGGGGTTTGGTAGTGATTGCAGATTCTCCTCTTTTTTCTACTTTAGTGGCTCAAAATGCCATCAAAGAACTAAAAGGAACAGCCCTAACGATTGTAAATTGTATCGGTTTTGCTATTACGATTATCAGTATTCAGTTTATAAATTTGCTTTCTAATCAGTTTGATGAGAAATATATTTTTATGTTTTTGGCTCTTGGTCCTGTTTTAGGATTGATGGCTTTGAGCGCAAATAAAGCAAAAAGCAAAAGCATAAATAAGACAAACAAAAATTGAAAATGACCTTTTTTAAGTAAAAATTATTTTTTTAATTCTATCTTGTGTAATCTTGAAATAATCATATCTTTATCTCTGTTCATTATTTTACTTATTTCTTTTATGGTGTGTCCTAAATCAAATAATTTTTTGAGTTCTTGTTCTTCTTTTATTGTCCAACGTTTATAATTATTTTGGTTTGTTTTTGGTTTTTTTTTAGTGGGATAAGTTTTTTTAGAATTTGTATTTTTTTTATTAATCGATAAATCATTTTTTTGTTTTTCTGCTTTTTTCTGTTCTGTTTTTTCTTTGTTTTCTTTGGGGGTTATCCATTTTTTTGCCCAAAAAATAAATTGTTTTCTAAATTCATCTGTCTTGATGTCGTTTCGGTATTCGATAGCCATCATAAAATTATCATAAAGACCTTCAATATCTCTTTTTTTGGCTGCTTGCCTTGCTTTTTTGTAAAACAAATCAGCTTTTCCATTTTCAATTTCTTGTGAAATGGCAGCTTTTGAGGTTTCTGTTTTGGCAAATGCAACTACTCTTTTATCAGTTTTGATGGCTTTATGAGGAATGGGAGAAGCCAAAATTAGTCCCTCATACGAAGTACAACGACTAAAAGCAACATAGACTTGCCCTGCTGCAAAAGCACCTCCCAAATCAGCAATTATTTTATCAAAAGTAAGTCCTTGGCTTTTATGTACTGTAATTGCCCACGCCAATTTTAGAGGATATTGAATAAAAGAACCCAAATCTTCTGACTCTATTTCTGCTTTTTCATCGTTCCATTTATACCTTATATTTTTCCAAACTTGCTGCTCTACTTCAATTTCTTTTTTAAATTCGTCTTCTACAATTATTTTTTCATCTTCTATTCGTACAATTTTTCCTATTTTTCCATTATGATATTTTTTGTCTTTATCATTTTTGATAAACATTACTTGTGCATTAATCTTTAATTCAAGGTTTTTTTCAGTAGGAAAATTTTTCTCTGGAAATTCTCCTTCCAAATCAGCCTCAAAATTTTGAGTAGATGCCATCAAACGGCTCAATTTTTCACTATTTATTTCTCTTACTTTTTCATTATGCGTACAGAGCATAATACAATTTTGGTGTTTTTCGAAGTCAAAATTTGGGTCATATTTTTCATTTAGGCTTTTTACTTGCTCGTGTGTAAGGTCGCTATTTCTGATTTTGTTGAGTAGGTTGATAAAACGCTTGTCTTTCTGACGATATATTTTTTTGAGTTCGATATAAATAGGTTGTGTTTTCTGAATTACTTTTGCACTAAAGAAAAATTCGCTCTCATAGTGAGGCTTCAAAATTTCTTTTTCTTCATCTTTCAAAATGGGAGGGAGCTGAAAAGTATCGCCAATCAAAATGACCTGTACACCACCAAAAGGCACAACTTCTTTCTTTCGAAAAACACGCAAAAGCCTATCAATGACATCTAATAAATCACAACGCACCATCGAAACCTCATCAATAACCAAAATTTCTAAGGCTTCAATCATTTTTTGTTTTTCTTCGGAATATTTGAAATGGTCATAAATTATACTTTGGTCGGTATCGCCCATATTTGCAGCCTTTCGCAATCTTTTATCATTGGGAACAAACAAACTCGGCTTTATCTGAAAAAAAGAATGTATCGTTTGCCCACCTGCATTGATGGCAGCAACTCCCGTAGGAGCAACAATTACCATGTTTTTATGGGTCGTTGTTTTGAGATATTTCAAAAAGGTAGTTTTTCCAGTTCCTGCTTTTCCTGTTAGATAAACCGTTTTTTTGGTGTGTTTGATAATGTCTAAAGCATTATTAAACTCAATATTATCTTTATCTAATTTTATATTATCTACAATCATTTTTTATTTCCTTCAATTTATTGATATGGAAGCTGTTTAAATTTTTTGTTTAAGTCTAAAAAAGACTGTTGTGTTTGTTTGTTTCCTTAGAAGAGCTTTAGCCTAGTAGTCTTCAGCGAAGCTAAACGAACTTTTATGCTTCTAAAGAAGTGTTTTATTTGGTTCTGAGGAACTGAACACACAATTTAAAAGTGTAAACAACTTCATGGTTTTCAAACTAAAAGTACTAAAAAATAATTATAAATAAGAAGTTTTTTATAAAAAATAGCACACAAAATAATAATAATTTTGTGTGCTATTTATAAAATAAAGTTTTGCTTTATTCTTCTCAAATCTGACTTTTTGTTTTACTCAACTGTTACATCAAACTCTACTTCGATATCAGTTTCACCACCTGCATTTGCGATATTTCCATCTGAAACACCTTCAGCATCTTTGTTAGGTTCGTGGCGAAGTGTGATTTTTAATTTTCCTGTTGCTGGCTGGCTTGTCGTTAAAGTTGTTTCTAATCCTACTGGATTGTTTTGAGCAGAATCATCAATGTCAGCATAAAAAATTGAAATATTTGTGTTTGTATTAGAAAAAAAGAACTGGTGTTCTGCGCTTTCTTCTTTTACTTCTTCTGTGATGCTTTCGCCATCAATTTCGTTTAATAGCTCAATTTTTCCTTCATATACTGTATTTGCCAAAAGTGTACCTTCTGTAATAACAGGGCTGTTTCCTCCATCTCCATCTAAATCTTTGAATGAAAAAACAACAGTAGGTTTGTCGGTAGCTGTAAGTGTATAAGTGAGTGTTGTGATTAATTCTTCGTCATTAGGAATTACTGGGTCTTCGTCGTCGCCACAAGAAGAAAATAAAATGAGAGTAGAAAAAATAAGACTTAAGAACAAAAATACTTTTTTTGATAAAATCATAATAAAATAAAATAAGCACAATGAAAAATAATTTTAAATGCAACTCTGTTGCAGTAAGAATGGCAAATATAAAATTGATTTTTGATAAATGCAACATAGTTGCATTTATTTTTTTGAATAGAGAATGGATTTGATGTATTTTTGTAAAATAATTTACTCAATTTTATTTATTTCTATGAAATTCGCATTGTCTTTATCAGAAAATCAGCCCACTTATTACCAACTCTTAGAAAATGAAATTCAAGATTTTATAGAAAAAAATAAAGACAAAGAAATAACTCAAACGCTTTTACATCTGCCCAAAGAATATCAAGAATTGAGAATAGAAATTGGAAATCAAATCAAATCACTTCAAAAATCAAAGTTAAAACTCCCTCTTTGGTATAATTCTGATAAAATTCTTTTTCCTCCTTCTTTATCGATAGAACAGGCTTCTTCTGAAATCACGGCAAAATATAAAGCAAGTTTGTTGTGTAATGATGACAAAACAGATTTGAAAAATCAAACCCTTGTAGATTTGACAGGTGGAATGGGAGTGGATAGTTTTTATTTTTCTAAAAAGATAGGAAAGGTAATTTATATAGAACAAAATGAATTGTTGGCAAGTCTTGCAAAGCATAATTTTGAAGTTTTGGGAGCGAATAATATTGAAGTAATTTGCGCCAAATCAGAAGATTTTTTAGAGAAAGCAAAACAGGAAAATACAATTTTTGATTGGATTTATCTTGACCCTGCTCGTAGAGATGATGTAGATAAAAAAGTATTTCTCTTAGAAGATTGTCAGCCTAATATGGTTGATTTATGGGATTTTTTTAATAAACTAGGGAAAAATTGGCTTCTCAAAACAGCTCCTTTGTTAGATATTCAGTTAGTTTTGAATAGATTAAAAAATATAGAAAAAGTAGAAGTGGTAGCACTTCAAAATGAGTGTAAAGAGGTTTTGTATAAATTGAGTTTTGGTTCTTTTTTGAAAAATGTGCAAATAGTTGCAATAAACTTACACGATAGTTTTGGTGAAAAAGAGAATATTTTAAGACCATTTGTTTTTTCTTTGGAAGAAGAAAAGGCAATTTTGATTGATTATTCTATCAAAAATGAAATTGAAAAGTATTTGTATGAACCAAATGTAGCACTGCTAAAATCTGGAGCTTTTAAAAGTATTGCTAAGAGTTATGAATTAAAAAAACTTTCTACAAACACCCATTTATACACTTCGCAAGATTTGAAAGAGAATTTTGTAGGGAAAATATTTAAAATATCAGAAGTAGTATCTTTTTCAAAGAAAGAAATTAAAAGAAAATTTGGTAAGAAAAATTTTAATATTGTTAGCCGTAATTTTCCCATGACTGTAAAAGAGATAAGAAAGCAATTTTCTATTTCAGAAGGAAAAAATGAGTTTTTGTTTTTTACTACGATTACTTCAAATTCGGTGGATAAAAAAGTGGTATTGAGAGTGGAAAAGCTTTAAACTCCTTTTTTTATTGGACAAAAACGAACTTGTCTTTTTTCTTACACTCCTTCAAATCTCTTTCATTTGTTAATATTCAAGTAATATAAGGTGCTTAATTTTGTGAATAATATAAATGATTGATTTTTTAGCCAATAATTTTGTTTGAAAAAGTTATTTTAGAGATTTTTCTTAAAAAAAAAGAGAAATTTTTATGAAGAGCAAAATTTTGTCAATGATATTTTTCATTTCTTCTTTATCTTTTATTCATAATTTATTAATATTATATTTATGCAATTAGCATTACTAAAAAAGCTAACATTTTCTTTGCTTCTCTTTGTGGGAGTGAGTATGCAGGCTTATGCACAGATTCCATTTACAGAGAATTTTGCAACCTTTACAGGAACAGGTTTTGCGCCTAGTCCTGCTGCTGGGCAGTTAGATTCTGATGTATGGAAAGTTACAGGTTTCAGTGGTGGAACACTTAATTTTGGAGGCACTCAAACTGGTGGAGATTTTGCTAGAGGAGCTTCTACTGGTGGAGAAGGTGCTGGTGGTATTTATTCTTTTGATGTAGGAGGTGGAAATACTACTTTGGGTGTGCAACCGGGAGGAAGTGATTTTACACCAGGTTCGATGATTGTTAAAATACAAAATAATACTGGAGCAGTCCTTACTTCTGTAGATGTTTCGTATGATATTTATTATAATAATAATGCAACTCGTGGAAACTCATTCAATTTTTCATATTCTTCTGATGATATAAATTATACAGATGTTGTAGCATTGAATTTTACTTCTCCTGCAGCTGTTGATGCTTTAGGGTGGCAAACAGTAGCAAAAACAACTACAATCACAGGGCTTTCTATTGCTGTAGGTGATTTTCTTTATATTAGCTGGACTGGAGATGATGATGCTGGTGGTGGTAGTAGAGATGAATTTGGTTTGGATAATGTGTCTGTTACTATTCCAACACCAACAACTCCTGTCATTAATGAGTTTGTAATGGATCATATTGGATCAGACACAAATGAGTTTATTGAGGTGTATGGAGCAGCTTCTACTGATTATTCTACTTTAACATTAATCGTAGTTGATGGAAATAATACTGCTGCTGGAGAAATAGATAATATATTTAACCTCGGAACTACAAATAGTGGAGGGTATTGGGCAACTCCTTTTCAAAGTAACGCTTTGACAAATAATACTAGAACTATATTTTTAGTAGAAAATTTTACAGGAGCATTAGGAGATGATTTGGATACAGATAATGATGGAATACTTGATATTACTCCTTGGGCTGCTATTCTTGATGATGTTGCTGTTCAAGAAAATGGAACAACTGAAATAGTTTATTCTACTGTTTCTTTAGTACAGGGTTTTGCTGGTTCTTCGTTTGAAGTAGGTGGTGCTTCACGTATTCCGAATGGAACAGATACTGATGCCATTACTGATTGGATGAGAAATGATTATCATGGAGAAGGATTTGGTGCTTCTTTTACAGGAACACCCATGGTAGGTGAAGCTATTAATACATATAATGCTGAAAATCAGGCTTATGTTGCTCCAACAGGAACTATTACAATTACAGGAACACTAAACGCATTTACAACAACTGCTCTTAATGTTGCTTCTGCCGAACAATTTTATGAAGTAAGTGGAACAGGCTTAACAGTTGATATTGCTGTTACAGCTCCGACACACTTTCAAGTTTCTTTAGACAATATTACTTTTACAAGTAGTGTAAGTATTCCTTTTGCCAATGCAAATGCAGGAACTGTAAAAGTTTATGTAAGATATTTGCCTACTGCTGGTACTTCTCATAGTGGAAATATCACAAATGCAAGCACAGGTGCAACCACTCAAAATGTTGCCGTAACAGGTAGTGTACCTCCTTCTTTGATGACTATTGCGATTGCTCGTACTCGCCCTGTAAATGAAGTTGTTACGATTGAAGGTGTTTTGACGGCTGCCGACCAATTCGGAGGACCTGCATTTATTCAAGATGCAACAGGTGGTATTGCTGTTTTTGATTCTCAAATACATGGTGGAACATACCCTATCGGACAACTTCTTAGAATTACTGCAAAACGTGCTGATTATCAAAATCAAATTCAATTATCAAATGTAAGTGCTATAACTGATTTGGGTGCAGGAACGCCAGTTGTTCCTCAAGTAATTACACTTGACCAACTTGGTGCACATAGAGGAGAATTAGTAACTATTTCAAATGCAACATTTCCAAATGGAGGAGATTTGCTTTTTGGAAATTCAAATTATACAGTAACAAACGGCGCAAACTCGGGCAATGTTCGTATTGATGGCGATACAGATTTGTCTGGATATGCACAACCTGCTCTTTGTGATGTAACTGGTGTTGTAGCTTATTTCCAAACGGCTGCACAATTACTTCCTCGTTTTAGAGCTGATTTGCCTTGTGCAACTCCTTATGTTTCATCAACATCTTCTACATTTACTTCTTGTATTTCGGCAGAAAAGACACTTGAAGTTTCTACATTTAATATTGAATGGTTTGGAGATGAAGGAAATAGCCCTGCTGGAGCGCAAGCAGATATAATACAAAAAGACAGTGTAAAATTAATTATCAAGCAAAATAATGCTGATATTTATACATTGGTAGAAATTGTTGATATGGCACTTATGCAACAATTAGCAACTGAATTGACTGCTGAAACGCCTGATACTTGGGATATATTATTTTCTGGATTTACATCTAATCCACCTGCAAATTCAACATCCCAAAGAGTAGGATTTTTATACAAAACAAATATAATCAGCCCTATTTTTAGTTATGCAATGCTTCAAAGTGTTCACCCAAGTTATAATGGTGGTGATGATTCTGCACTTACAGGATTCCCAAATGCAGATAAGAGCCGTCTTTGGGCAAGTGGACGTTTGCCATTTTGGATGCGTGCAAATGTTACCTTAAATGGTTCGAGTGAAGAAGTTGATTTTATTGTTATTCACGGACGTGCAAATAATTCTAGCGACCCACAGGGAAGATATGATATGCGCCGTTATGATGTAACTGTTTTGGAAGATTCTATTCGTGCAAACTCTATGCTTGCAGGTAGAAAAATTATTATGGGTGGAGATTATAATGATGATATTGATGTTACAGTTGCTGATATTGCTTCTACAACTACTTCTTTTGATGCCTTCACTACACGCCCTACCGATTATACGATTGTTTCGGAGGCTTTGAGTTTGGCTGGTCGCCGTTCGTATGCTTCTCGTGAAAATATGATTGACCATATTTTGGCTTCTAATGAGCTTGCAAATGGCTATATTCCTAACTCTGTAAGTGTTGGATATGAGTTTTTTGACTCGGATTATACAAGTACAGTTTCAGACCATTTTATTGTATCTGCTCGTTTCGAAATTGTTCCTATTGCTTCTTGTAATTTTACAGCAACTGCAAATAGTGCTTCTCAAATTACATTAAACTGGACAGATAGCACAAACATTGAAAATAGTTATGTAGTAGAAATATCTTTAGATGGAACAACAGGCTGGACAGCTATTACAAGTTCGCCATTTGTTGCAAATACCATTACCACAACAGCAACAGGATTAAACGCAACTACTCAATACTTCTTCCGTGTTCGTGCTGAAGAATCAGCAACTAATTTTTCCGAATGGGTATATACAGATGCTACTACACTTGCTGCGTCAGGTGGTGGTGGTGGTGGTGGTACTACGCCTCCTAGAGTTACCACTCCTACTAATTTTGAAGCGACAGCAGTTTCTACTTCTCAAATCAATCTTACTTGGAACGCTGTAAATGGTGCAACAGGTTATATTCTTTATAGAGAAAATACAATAATTGCTACTTTAAGAAATGTTACTTCTTTTGAAGATACAGGACTTAATGCAGATACATTTTATTCATATAGACTTGTAGCTACAAATGGTAATCGTCAGTCTGACCCTGCAAGAAGCAATGCAAGAACATTTCCTGCTGCTCCTTCTTTGCTTTCAGTAATTAATGCTTGTAGCGAAAGTAGTGGAACAATCAAAGTAAACTCAACAGGTATTCTTTATCGTATTTATGCAGATACAACTTCTACATTGCCATTATTTGAAACAGATAATGCAATAATTATGACTCCTGCTATTTCTCAAACAACTACTTTTTATATAAGTGTATTTAGTAATGGTAGAGAAAGTAATCGTACTGCAGTTACAGTAAATGTAAATCCATTACCTACTGCAAATATCTTAGAAAATGAGATTTTTTCTTGTGCTGCTACTAGCATAATTACGGCAGAAGAAGTAACTGGAGCTACTTATAATTGGTTGATAAATGGAGCTTCTATCACAACAACTGATGTTCCGACTTATGAAGCAAATCGTTCTGGAAACTATCAAGTACGAGTAACTCTCAATGGGTGTTCTACACTTTCAAGTAGTACTTCTGTTCGTCTAAACTTTACTCCTCTTGCACAGATTACACAAGGTAATATTGTTCGTTCTTGTGAATCATCTACTACAATTAGTGCAACAGATGCAGGCACAGGTGCAACATATCAATGGACAAAAAATAATGTAATTGTTGGAAATACAGCTTCTGTTTCTGTATCAGAATCAGGAGATTATATTCTTAAAGTAACTCAAAATGGTTGTTCTGCAATAGATAATATTGCTGTTGAAATTAGTACAATTAATCCAAATGTATCTATTTCTGCTTCTCAAAATACATTTTGTCCAGAAGAAGAGGTTGTTTTGTCGGTAGATAGCCCAGAGTCAGATGTTACTTATACGTGGGTACGTAATGGCAGAGTTCTTCGTAATGTTACAGGAACTGAATACACAACTTCTATTGGTGGAGAGTATAGAATACAAGTTTCTCAAAACAGTTGTATTGTACTTTCTGCTCCGATTACAATTACTCGTACTCGTGTAGAACCAGTTTATTTACGCAAAGAAAATGAAATGTTGAGTGTAGAATCAATTACTTCTATTACAGATGTTATGTGGTTTTTGGAAGGCGAAGAAAATGCTTCTCTTGCTGGTCAGATGAGTTTTACACCAACAGTTTCTGGTAATTATTCTGCTCGTGTTACTTTTGATACAGGTTGTATGGGTTCTACTCGTACAGTTTATTATTCTGTTGTTGAAGTAGTTACTGGAGAAGAACAAATTATTGATATAGAAACAATCGTTTATCCAAATCCAAGTGCAACAGGTATTTTCAGAGTTCAGCTTTCTAGCTCGATTACTTCTGATGTTACCTTCACAATTACAGACAATATTGGTCGTGTTTTGGAAAACAAAGTAATCAAAGCAAACGAAGTTTCTACGCTTCAAATACTTGATTTGAGTAAGTATGCAGCAGGAATGTACACACTTACTATTGATACAAAACAAGGAATGATAAACAAGAAAATAATTATTGAATAATAATAATTTAAGTTTATTGATTTAATCAAATATCAAAAAAGCCTTCACTTGAAAAAGTGAAGGCTTTTTTTGTTTTACCAAATTTTTTCTTTACTCTCACATATAAAGTGATGCTTATGAGGAAGCAATAAGTTTGTTTGATAATATTTTATTTCTTTTTGTTATACAAATCTAAAATTAATTCTTCCATTCTTTCATAACAACCAAATTCTGTAAAGTTATAATTTTTTTTAGGCAATTCTAATTTATTATTTTCAAAAAAAGTAGGATTAAAATCATGTTGTGCAATTTTTATTAAGTATAAAACAAACAATTTTAGACGTTCATCTTTTGAATCCTTTAGATGACGCTGGTAATAATTTCGAAAATTATTTGATTCTGAAACAAAATCTTCCATTTTGGTATAATATAAAAATAAGATTTTTATCCAAATTCTGATGATATTATATCCTGTTTTGTCTTTTGTGATGGGTTCATAGGGAAGTTGTAAAAGAAGATTTTTATTATAAAAATTAGGTGTAAATTTTTTTATTAGTTTGGGGTCTTTGTTTTGTAAAATCAAAAATAAATAGGCTTCACGCAACCTCCATGATGATTTGTCCCATTTATCAAGTCTTTCAAATTGAGGTGTTTCTAGTACTTCCAACAAAATAAGTGCTGCTTGTTTGTAGCCATGTTTGGGTTCATTTATTTTTAGTAGGGTATCAAAATAAAGCTCCTGAATTTTGAATTTATTGAAGGCTTGATAGGTTGTAAGTTTGGTGGTTTTTTTGATTAATTGCAGGGTTTGTAAGAATTGCCCAGCATATCGGAGGGTGTAAATTTGAGCTGTCAGTAATTCCAAATTTCGTGTAGGAGTATTCAGATGAGGATATTTTTTGAAGTGTTCTTGCCAGTCTGCTGTGTTTTTTTGCAGCTTTTCTAAACTTGGTTGGCTCTGTAAAAGACGAATATTTCTAAAACGAAAACCATATAATTTGGCAAGTGGGTGTATGTTTTTTTCTTCTTTATGGTTTTGATGATACTTTTCAGTTAGTTTTTCGGCTGCGTATGCTTCGGCTTCCCACTCAGTATATTGCCCAATAAAAAATTTTGTTTTTGCTTGCATTACCTCCCAATAACTTTTTAGATTATCCAAAAAAATCATTTCTTCTCTTAGCTTTTGAGCTTCTAACGAATATTTTTCAGTTTCATTTGCAAAGCCTTTGAGCGCATAAATAGTACGTAATTTTCTGACACATTGCCATTCTATTTCTATCAAATGATATTGTTTTGCTTTCTGACGCACCCTTTCAATGATTTTTTCAGCATTGTGATATACATTTTGAAGAAGCAATTTGTCTGCAATAATTAGATATTGATTTGCCAAAAATTTGGTTTCCTTTTGATTAAAAATATCCTTTCGTTTGCTTTTTCGTATTTTTTTTTCAGCCTCCAAATCACTGGAAAGTAAAAGCTCAAAGAGTTTGTTGATTAAGTTTCGTTTGAGCATCAGATAACGCTTATCGGAAGGAGAAGTTTCATATAAAAAATGAGCTGCCCTTTCATCATTTTGGATTTGCCCTCTAGAAACAGCATCAAATAATTTTCTCATCTTAGAGCCTTTTATTAAAACATGGTCTAAAGATTTGAGAGAGTATTTGGAAAGAATGAAGGCAAGTTCGAGTAGTAAATCCATTTTTTTTAATTCTAATTATCTTGATGTAAAAATACAAACAAGAAAACAGGTAGTAATTGTGAAAAATATTGAATAGATATTAATTTGGAGTTAAGTGAAAAAGTAAAATTAAATTAATATCAAAATGACTTTACTATTATGCTGATTTTTATCATAAATAAAAAATAATAGTGAAAGAAGTTATTAACAATTTGTTCACACCAAATTTAAGTTTTATTTTTTAAGCTCTCGCTTCAAAAAAGCTATTTGAACTCCTTTGAATGTATTTTAATCTATTTTATCTTTTACAA
This sequence comes from uncultured Cytophagales bacterium, assembly GCA_937136415.1. Lineage (GTDB taxonomy): Bacteria > Bacteroidota > Bacteroidia > Cytophagales > Bernardetiaceae > Bernardetia. The sequence goes on from CAKZOK010000181.1 coordinate 32,797, forward strand.
AGTTCGTATTAACTTCTTAGTAATCAATTCTTTTACTATGAACAAATCAATAACAAACCTTTACTTATCTATTTCAAAATTTGGTTAAATTATCCTAATTCTTACATAAAAGTTACTTTACTATCGCATCTGCTTTTTGATTGTAAGTTAAAATCAAAGCAACTACTTTTGAGAATACTTAACTATAAGAGTTTTAATAAAATTCTTATTACTCTATTATAATTGACAAAAATTATTTATTAAAGTTCCCTATCCCTTTTCAAAAATGACTACAAATCTGCGATTCCAATCTGTTTTTGTTTTATTGATTTTGCTTTGTTTTACCTTTTCAGCAACAGCACAAACACCTCCTTCTAATCTTTCAGGTTCTGCTTTAAGAACTTGGTTTAAGCAAAATTATCATGATGGCAAGCACAATACATTAGGCTATTCTACGGCTAGAAAATATATGTATAATTATATTGATAATAAAAATAATTCAATTACAGGTGTTTATTCGGGTTTTATAAAATCTTGGTCGTATGGAGGAACAGGTACAAACCCAGCTCCTATAAATTGTGAGCATACTGTACCTCAAAGTTTTTTTGGAAAAGCTGACCCAATGGTTTCAGATATTCATCATTTATTTCCTACTTATGGAACTTGGAATAGTACACGTTCGAATTATCCTTTTGCAGAAATTACAGATTCTCAAACAGAAAAATGGATGTCAAATTCGTCTTCACAAACTTCTGTACCCAACTCAAATATTGATGCGTATAGCGAATATGCCAATCAAACTTTTGAGCCTCGTGAAGACCAAAAAGGAAACACTGCTCGTGCAATTTTTTATTTTTATACCATGTATCCAACACAAGCAGGTGCGATGAGTCAAGTTGCAGATATTAATGTTTTGTATCAATGGCACTTACAAGACCCTGTTGATGCAGCCGAAATTGATAGAAATAATAAAATTGAACAATATCAAGGCGACCGTAATCCATATATTGATTATCCTCAAAGCGTAGCAACAGCTTGGAATTTGTCTGGTGGAGGAAATACAGGTGGAGGAACAACACCAACAGGTTCAGAACTTTTTATTTCTGAATATATTGAAGGTTCTTCTAATAATAAGGGATTAGAGATTTATAATCCAACTTCTTCTTCTATTAATCTTTCTTCTTATTCTATCCAAAAGCAAGCAAATGGAAGTGGAAATTGGGGTTCAGAACTTTCTTTATCTGGAAGTTTGGCAGCAGGTCAGACCTACACAATCATTTATTCTTCAGCTTCTTCAACACTAAAAAATAAGGCTGATTTGGTTACTTCTTCTGGCGCACTTGCTTTTAATGGAAATGATGCCGTTGCGTTATTTAAAAATAATTCTTTGCTTGATATTGTTGGAGTTTTTAATAGTTCTTCTACATTTGCAGCAAATGTTACTTTGGTCAGAAAAGCAATAATAACAACAGGAAATAACACTTATACAACCTCTGAATGGACTTCTTACCCACAAGATACATTTACTTATACAGGAAATCATACCGTAAATGGTGGGAGTACAGGAGGAGGAAATACTTCTGCACCGACAGGTTATTGTCCATCAAAAGGAAATACTGTTGTTGATGAATGGATTCAGAAAGTAGTTTTTGGATCGATTAATAATACTTCGGGTGCTAATGGTGGTTATAAAGATTATACTAACCTTAGCACAACAGTTAGCAAAGGAAGTAGTCAGACAATTACTATTTATCCTGCTTGGGCTGGAGCGATTTATAATGAGGCTTATACTGTCTTTATTGATTGGAATAGAGATGGAGATTTTGATGATAATAATGAAATTGCTTATTCTCGTTCGGCTGGAATTTCGTCGTCTGTAAGTGGGACAATTAATGTTCCTGCCAATGCTTCAACAGGCACAACTCGTATGCGTGTTGCGATGAAATATAATGCAAACTCTTCTCCTTGTGAAACATTTAGTTATGGTGAAGTTGAAGATTATCATATTACTATTACAGGAACTTCAAAAATTTCTATTGAAAATAATAATAATAAAAAAAACAAAGAAGTAATAATTCAAAATAAAATAAATGAATTTAATATCTTTCCAAATCCAACAACACAAGATGCCAAACTTCAATTATCAATCATTGAATCTCAAAATGTGGTAGTTCGTATGTTTGATGCACAAGGAAGAGAAGTTTCATACCAAACTGTTCTTGTAAATGGAAATGCAGAAATTACTTTACCAACAAATCGTTTGAAGACAGGGCTTTATATTGTAGAGATTACAGGAAAAGATTTCCGTTTTTCTAATAGAATAATTAAGAAGTAATTACAAAACTTTATAAGATTGTTATAGATAATAAAAAAAGTTGATTATTTTTGTTTTAACTATAAAATGAAAATAATCAACTTACAATAAAAATATAATTAAAGATTATAATCTTATAAAACTTGATAATCTTTATTGATAATTAGTTGTGAGAAGCTGCTCATAAAAACCTCCAATTCCGAGTTCTCTATCTACCAAATGAATTTCTAAAATAAAATTTCTGGTATTGCCTTCTTTGTCTTTACTCAACATCGAAATATGATTTTCTGGGTGAATATAAAGTGTTTTGTCTTCTTTCTCTAACTTTTCATGAGGAAATTGCCCAACAATATGCCCTGCTATTTCTCCTCCAAACTCCCACCCATTTTGATTGGCTAAATCTGTTGCTTTTTGATACAATTTTGCCCCTGTCATTTCATTATTATTCTTGATTTGTTCGAAGTACCAATTTCTACATTCATTCCAAATACTTTCAACATCATTTTTGAGTTTTAATTTTTTAGGATTATTCCCAATTACGTAGGTTCTTCCCAAATCAGCTTCCCATTCTTGAAAAATAGGTCCTAAATCTAAAAATAAAATATCATCTTTTTGTAATCTTAACAAAGGTGGATTTTCATAATAAGGTAGAAGTGTATTTATTCCTGCACGAACAATACGTGTATGCCAATGGCGAGTTGTTCCGAAGAGTTTATTTGCTAACTCATAAATTTCTTGACTCAACTCTTCTTCTGATTTTCCAACCTGTATGAATTTTTGTTTTTCTATTTCTTCAAACAAATGAATTGCTTTTTTTTCAGCTTCTATTAATAGTTCTAATGGAGTTTTGAGATTGATAGACATAAAAAGTAAATGGTTAAATTAAAATCAAGAATACATTATTTTGGTTCTCTGAGAGTTTTTGCATCTACCTTTATTATCGAAAATTATCTTGTGTTTTAATGAGTCTATACTGAAAGTCTGACTCGTTTAAAACAAGTATTTGCAGCACTGAAAAGGCTTATTTTGCCAAAGTCAGACCTACGATACAGACTTAGGCAAAATACAAGGTAGAGTTATTTTTACATCAAAAAATAAAAATACAGAAATTGACAGAGAACGATTTTTTTAATAAATTAATGCTAAAAATACGCTAATTGAACGAAAAATAAACTATTTTGATATAAAAATTAGACTCTATCTAAGAATAGGCACGAATTTTTGATATAGAAACCATAAAGCAGAGAAGCATGTATTCCAATAGATGATTTTTGGGTTTCTTTTTTTCTAAATTCTTTGTGTTTTTTAATATTTTTTACGCATATTGCATAGTCATTTGCCTTATTCAAACAAAATCAGGGTAAACCTTATTTATTCTACTCAAATTATTTATTGAATAAAGCCCAAAAACACCAAAATCCTATTTGAATAGATATTACTACCTCTTTTTTTATTAATAAAAAAATAATCTATCCAAAAAAACACTATTATTTGCCTTTCTGAATAATGAATATATATATAAAACTTGTATTACTTTGTCTTTTTATGGTGGCTTTTACAGGAGCAACTGTTTTTGTCTTTGTAGATTATGAATCAAGGCAGACATTAGAAAAGCAAATTACGGCACGTATCGAAAAACAATCCTCTTTTGCCATTAATAATACTTCTCGTTTTATATATGAACGTCTTACAGATATTCAACAGCTCTCTTTAGACCCTATTCTTTCAGACCCATCTATCAATCAAGCTGAGCTAACTGACCGTATAAAAGAATTGCAACTAAAAAATGGAATGTATAAAAGTATTTCATTTTTTAATCCCGAACGCCTCCGTTTGGCAGATTCTCGTGACCTAAATCTTGGTCAAACACACAAACTTACTACTTATTGGAAAAAAATAGATGAAGAACAGCAAGAAGTTACTATGGATATTTCACCTTCTGTTTCGCTTGGAATCCCTGTAATGCACTTTGCTGCTGTGGTTAGGAATGATGATGGACAACGTGTTGGTACTGTCGTTACTCGTGCTGATTTGTCTTGGATTAATAGTACTTTTGAAGAATCTATTGCAACTGATTCATTGATGCGAACTGCTGATATTAATTTATTGGATAAAGAAGGTACAATTTTATACTCTACTACAAACCCTGATGGCGTATTAAAAGAAAAGTATCATGATATGAAGCAACTTGCTTATTTTGCTTCTCATGACAAAGAAAAAAATCATCTTTTTGGAGAAAAAATTTATTTTTATACATTAGAATCAAATTATTTGAGTTATGCTGGTAATAATTGGATTCTTTTGATTGCCTTACCAAAAGATGTTGTTTATGAGCCTATTTATGATTTGCGAACACAAATTGGAATTACCTTAATTCTTGTTTTTTTAGTGGCTTCCATGATTGCTTTTGTAGTAGCTCGTTTGTTTGTAAAACCTATTTTGCGCCTTACCTCTTCAGCAAAAGAAATGGGAGAAGGCAACCTAGAAGCTGTTCCGAATATCAGAACAAAAGATGAAATAGGAAAACTAGCACAAGGCTTTAGGCAAATGGCAAACAAACTCAAAATGAAAATAAGAGAACAAGATGAGCTGAACACAAAATTAGCTGCTATTAATGAGCGCATAGAATCAAAATATGTCCAAATTAATGAACAAAAAGTAGAAATTGAACTTTCAAAAGACCAAATTGAGATGCAAAATAATGCTCTCGGAGAAGCATTTAAAGAAATTGAAAAGCAAAATAAATCGATTACTTCAAGTATTCAGTATGCAGAACGTATCCAGCGTTCGACACTGCCAGAACATGCACTTTTTAATAAATATTTTCCTAATTCATTTGTTCTTTACAAACCTCGTGATATTGTGTCAGGAGATTTTTATTGGTTTGATGAAATTGAAAAAGAGGGGAAAAAATATTTGACATTTGCTGTTGGAGATTGTACAGGGCATGGAGTTCCGGGAGGGTTTATGTCTATGCTTGGAAACAATTTGCTTACCACTGTCGTAACTATTGGAGGGCAGATAGAGCCAGCTATTATATTAGAAGAAATAGATTATGACATCAGAAAAGTATTACATCAAGACCAGCATTCCAAAAATAGCCAAGATGGAATGGAAATTGCCTTTTGCACCATTGATTTGGAAACCCTAAATATGAAATATTCAGGAGCGCACCGTTCTTTATACTTTTTCAGAAATGGAGAATTTACAGAAATAAAAGCAGACAGAGCTTCTTTAGGAGGTGTAAGCAAAATTCGAAAGAAAAAATTAGCTAACTTACAACTCACAACACATGAAATCCAGCTTCAAAAAGATGATATATTTTATCTCTTTTCTGATGGATATAAAGACCAATTTGGAGGAGAATTAGGACGCATTTTTTCAAGCAAACGTTTTAAAAATATACTTTATGATGTCCATAAAGAACCGATGGAAAACCAAGCAGAAATGCTAGATAAAGAAATTATGAAATGGAGCAAAGTTTCTGACCAAAAACAAACCGATGATATTATTGTCTTTGGTGTAAAAATAACAGACCAATATCTCAATAAATAAAATCAAACTTAGAAAATACTCTATAATCTATTCTTTTTTTGTCTTTTGATGAAGAAAAATTATACTATTTCAGATGATTGAAACTTTTTTAACTTAAAAAAAAGAATTGTTTGTCGATAATAAAGTCCATTCTATCTTTAATAAAAAGAATATTTGATACCTTTTTAAATAAATTGCCTATTTGGCAAGACAGTTGTATTATAGCTAGTAACTTTAAAAACTTAATTAAGCAAAATTTATAAAAAATTGGAAAGAAACTCAAAAAATTAGCTACTTTTATATTTTTCAAGTTATCATTAATAGAATAAAAATTGGTCATATATTTGTCTATAACTTATTTTTTACTAAAAAATAGTAATATATCTCTAATACTAATTCATTCTACTTAATTTTAACTTAAATTATTCTGAAATTAAGTTAATTCCAAAAATAATCTTTATTCTAAACTTTAAAACCGTATAGCCATTATGACAAAAGTATATGCTGGTATTGTAGGCGTTATTTTTTTGATGTTCAGCACTGCTGCAACAATGAATATGAGCCCAAAAGATGATTTTATTAAATCAATCATCGAATCGATTCCTAACCCATTAGAGCTTACCACTCTCATCAAAGCAACAGGTACAGAATATGTAAAAGGAGAATTGGCAAACCCATCTTCTTCTAATAAATACACCAACAGTTATGAGCGTGCGCTCAACTTAGGTGCGTATGGTACTGATTTAGGGTTCGCTAGTATTTATAACAAAAATCAAGACGTGTTAGATTATCTTTCTGCTATTAAAGACCTTGCAAATGGACTTAATATTGGACAATTTTTTGATGCTGAAACATTGAAAGACCTTACTTCTAATAGCGATAATTTGGAAGAGCTTATCCGTAGTTCTACTCGTAACTTGCAAGACATCAATGAGCAACTTCAAACTGAAAAACGTGAGCACTTGAGCGTTTTGTTTGTAACAGGTGGCTGGATTGAATCTACTCATTTGCTTGCTGATATGCACAAAAAGACTAAAAATGCTAAATTAAAAGAACGCTTGGCAGAACAAAAATTAGTTCTTGACCGTCTGATGATGGCTTTAGATGCACACAAAACGCAACCTAAATTCAACTCTCTTATTGCACAACTTAAAGAAGTGCAGAAAGTATATCGTAATGTAAAAGAAGAAACAACTACAGGAAAAACAACTACAGTAATTACTGAAAATGGTCCTGAAACAAGAAGTACTTCTACTACTACTTTCAAAATGAGTGACAAACATGCTGCCGAACTTGGCGCATTATTGAATGGTATTCGTGATGGATTTGTAAAGTAATCTTATAAGTCTAATTCACATAAAATAATAGAACCTATCAAATTAATTTTTGATAGGTTTTTTTGTGTTTATATCAAAATAAAAAACATAAGGTTCTTTATCAATCTAGGGTGGTGTTACACAAAGTATGATTTTTTTAAAGCGTTTTAGAATAGCAAAATTATACAACTAAAAACTACCCACAATGCCGTTGTTGGTGTTTTAGCGAAGCGACACCAACAACCAAATAACTTATCATACTTTTTACAACACCACTCAATCTAGTATTTCACAAGTTCCAAATTGTTATAAAATAGTGCATTTTAAACCTGTTTCGAAAATACGATTCAATCATTAATTTGAAGCAATTAAAACATATAGAAAGCATTGTTTCATCATCACAAACTAAATAAGATATTCTACTGAAACAGTTTTGATTTTACAATAAAGCATAATAAAGACTAAAAAAACTTAGAAGCATCTGAGAGAAACAAAATGCCTAAAATCTTTTTTTCTGCATAGAATTAATCTATTCTATTTTATATAAAACAGGACTTTTTACATAATTAAAAATTAATTTATTTATTTGTTTCATCGAAAAATAACTATTTTGATACAAATATTTGTTGTTTAAACAAATATTTGTATATTTGAATTGTCAAACTTTTGACATTCTTTGTAACTTTTAATTTTTAATATTATGATTAAGAACACTTTTTATGTTGTACTATTTTTAGTTGGTCTATCGTCACTTTACTCTTGCCAAGAAAAAATAGAGCAAGCTTTGCCTTCTGAAACTAAAACAGAAGAACTCTCATTAGAAAATTTATCTAAAAATCCAGAATTTGTTGCTTACACAGAGGCAAATATTAAATTTTTGAATGATTATCATGCGTGGTATAATACCCTTGAAGCATCAGAAAGAGCTATTTATGATAAAAAAATAGCAAATGCTTTAGAAAATCATATTTCAGAAGATTTAGCCCCAGCTCATATATCAAGTAAAGAGTTTGCTATTTATCAAAAACAACAAAAAGCTAGAGTTTCAGCAATTATGGTAAAATATCCAGAATTGAGAAAAATGGAAAATAATTATAAGTTTATAGAAAAAGCTATTAAAAGTACTATAAGCGCAAAAAACTTACATTATTCTTACGGTAATAAAAATGCACGTACAGAAGAAGATTGCTTTGCAGGATATAATGCCTGTTCTTGGTACATGTTTGACACTGGAGGAGATGTTGATGGGTGTTATGTTGGATATTTATCTTGTATTAATAGCTAAAAATATCATTCATAATTATCGAAAAACTATCAAATTATTTTTGATAGTTTTTTTGTGTTTATGTCAAAATATATTTGATAGGCTTTTTTCATTATAAGATTTTATCTAAACTATTTTTCAAACGAATCGTTCTTAGAGTGTTAAAGCAAGAATCAAAAAATACTTTTCTATAAAAAAAATATGGCTTACAAAGACCTCAAAAGCAACCAACTTTTAGACCTCAAAATGATTCAAGACCTCAAAAATGCAGGGTATCAATCCAAATCAATCAAAGAAGAATTAAGAGATAATCTGATTTATAGCTTACAAAATAATGGAAATCCATTTGAAGGGATTTATGGCTATGAGCAAACCGTTATTCCAGATATAGAAAGAGCGATTCTTTCACGTCATAATATAAATCTTTTAGGGCTTCGTGGGCAAGCCAAAACACGTATTGCACGTCTTATGGTAGGGCTTTTAGATGAATATATCCCTGTTGTGAAAGGTTCTGAACTCAACGACGACCCTCTCAATCCTCTTTCACGTTTTGCAAAGGATTTGATTAGCGAAAAAGGAAAAAATACCGAAATAGAATGGCTACACCGAAACGAACGCTACACCGAAAAATTAGCAACTCCTGATGTAACCGTTTCGGATTTGATAGGTGATGTTGATCCTATTCGTGCAGCAAATTTAAAACTAAATTATTCTGACGAACGAGTAATTAATTTTGGGCTTATTCCACGTTCGCATCGTTGTATTTTTGTAATTAATGAGTTGCCTGACCTTCAAGCACGTATTCAAGTTGCTTTATTTAATATTTTACAAGAAGGGGACATTCAAATTCGTGGTTTCAAATTGCGTTTACCTTTGGATATTCAGTTTGTTTTTACTGCAAATCCAGAAGATTATACTAATCGTGGAAGCATCGTAACTCCTCTAAAAGACAGAATTGGAAGTCAGATTATCACCCACTACCCTACTACTTTAGAAATTAGTAAAAAAATTACTCATCAAGAATCAAGATTAGCTCAAAAACAAAAAGAAAAAATACAAGTAGGAGAAATTGCAACAGACTTGGTAGAACAAATTTCTTTTGTGGCAAGAGATAGCGAATATGTAGATGAAAAAAGTGGCGTTTCGGCTCGTCTGACTATTTCGGCATATGAAAATCTGGTTTCGGCTGCTGAAAGAAGAATGCTTATTAATAATGAAAAATCAACATTTGTAAGAATGAGTGATTTTCGTGGAGTTGTTCCTGCCATTGCTGGTAAAATAGAGTTGGTCTATGAAGGCGAACAAGAAGGAGCAGGAATTGTGGCCGAAAGTTTGATAAATAAATCTATTCGTGAACAATTTTTAGCATTTTTTCCAGACCCAGAAAAACAAAAGAAACTAAAAGAAGATGGTTTGTATTATATGATGCTCAAATGGTTTGGTGATGGAAATACAGTTGATATTATGAATGATGCTTCACAAAAAGAGTATGAAAAACAATTAAGACAAGTTCCATTACTTGAGAAGATAGTTAGCCAGAAACACCCAATAGCAAAAAATGATGAAAAGTTATTTTTGATGGAGTTTTTGTTACATGGTCTAGCTGAATATTCGGCTCTGAATAAAAATATTTTGGCAAATGGGCTTGTATTTAAAGATTTGTTTAGTTCTATGTTTTCGATGCCAGAGAATGACGAAAATGAGTTTTAATGTATTTAATTATTAATTTAAAAAGATACATATTTCTATAATTTTATTATAAAAAAGTATTATTTGGTAATAGTAGAACAATCACACCAAATTTAGGTAGTTTGTTTTGTAATAAAAAATAAGGAATTTTTTATCATCTCCATTTTGGTTTTTTTTGAAGGTAAATTCGAAAAAAACTAAAATGGAGTTTGCAAATTATAACAATCTTGTAAAACGTTATAATTATGAATGTAATATATTGATTATAAATTACTTGTTATTTAATAATAAGCACTTTATTTAATTTTTATTTTAAGATATTACTTCACACTTCTGACTTTATTTTATCCCTCTGGCATTCAACGCTCTGTGATAACGTCTTGCATTTGCTTCGTGTTCTGCATTTGTTTTGGCAAAAGCATGATAACCAGACAAATCTTCCTTAGCACAGAAAAAGATATATTCGTGATTTTCAGGTTTCAGAACAGCATTCAGACCAGCAATAGAAGGCAAACGAATAGGAGAAGGTGGCAAACCTACATATTTATAGGTATTAAAAGGCGACTCAATTTCTTTATGACGATTCAAAACTCGCTTGATTGTAAAATCATTGTGAGCAAAAACAAGAGTTGGGTCAGCTTGAAGAAGCATATTTTTTTTCAAGCGATTGAGGTAAACACCTGCAACACGAGGCTTTTCGTCGGCAAAACGTGTTTCTGCATCTACAATAGAAGCCAAAATTGCAACTTCTTTTTGAGAAAGATTTTGGGCTTTTGCTAGTTCTTTTCGCTCTGCTGTCCAAAATTTATCATATTCTTTCTTTAATCTTTCTACAACTTCTTCTTTGGAGGCTGTCCAATACATTTCGTATGTATTTGGCAAAAACATAGATATAAAATTATCTTTATCAAAACCAAATTCTTTTGCTGTATTCTCGTCTTGTAAATAGGTAATAAATTGGGTAGAATCAATTTCTAAATTACGAGTAATTTTTCCTGCTAAATCAGGTAGAAAGCGCAAATTTTGATTAAAAACAACATTTACAGGAGCTTGATTTCCAGAACGAAGCAATCGAACAAAATCAATCGTATTCATTTTTGGAGTAAGAATATACCGACCTGCTTTTACATTATCCACATAATTGAGCCACTTCGAAAAAACACCAAAAGCAACAGGGTGTTGAATCGTTCCATCTGTACGAAGTTTTTTAGCAAGAACATCATAGCTCATTCCTTTTGGAATATAGAGAACTTGTTCTTTTGCTCCTTTTTGTGTCAAAACAGAAGGCGTATAAGCCATTTGATAAATGTAATAACTTGTCGCAATTACAAAAACGGATAAACCAGCAAAAAGCCCCAAAAATATTTTATATTTGGTACTTATTTTACCTTGAGAATTTTCTTTTTTAGAAGTAGCCATTTTGAATTTGTGCTGTATGTCGCTCGTGGGGACACGAACGGCTATATTTTTTTGACAAAAGTTATGTAGAGAATAGTAAATTATATCATTGCTCGTGTCCCCACAAGCAATATTCAACAAAAAATAATTATTTTTTAATTTCTGTATTCAAATATCCTTTTCTACGAATCACAGTTTCTACAAATTTGATTTCATTTTCAGATTTGAAGATAGTAAAAGGAAAATATAAAAATTCATATTTTGAAAGATAAAGTATAAAAGCCTCTTCTCTTTTCTCAACTTTGATGACTTTATCCCATTTTATTTCAGAACCTCTTTTAGCATCAATCATCATCATAATTCGCTGACTATTAATGTCATAGGCATATTTATCAAATAATGGTTTTGAGTTTTCGTGCATTGTAAGTCCTTTAAATTGAATATACCAAAAAAGTAGATACAGCCCCGAAAGAACAATAGAAACGCCTAATCCCCAAGCCCACAGATCAAAGGCAAGAAAAATAAGAAAAATTACTGGAGGAATAAACCAAACCCACCACCATTGTTTGAGGGCATTAACAAATGAAATTTTGATGTAAATATCTGGATCGATTTTATATTTTTTTGTTTTGACAATCATAAAAAACTAATTCGTAATGAATCTTTTTGTGAGGTGGATTATTATTTTATTTTGACCACAAAATTAAGTAAAATAATCGAATTTATGAGATAGAAGTTGTTTTTTTACTCTAAAATTTAATTGAGGCATAGAAATATAATTTTAGTTTCTTGACATATTTTGGCTTCAGACTTTATTTTTTAAACAAAAATATCACTAAATTTGAGGCAACTAAGGCGTTGTTGGTGTCCCCACCATAGCCGTAAGGCTAAGTGGTTTTATGTGTCGCTCATAGGACACGAGCAACGGTAAAGTTAATTTTTATTCTAAAAATTAGTTCACTAATTACAATAAAACATATTATTTTATTTTTAATTGCAAATTAAAAAAATAACCGTTGCTCGTGTCCTCACGAGCAACATCATAATTTTACGGCTATGGTGTCCTTACCGACGACTTTTAACTTTTAAAATTTGGATAAAATTAGCGAGGTGTAAAAATTGTCAGAGAACCAATATTTTCAAAATAGAACATAAAGAAAAGGCAGTTATTTATACGTGGCTTGCTTGGCAGAAAAAAGCAGGCTCTAGTTTGGGAGGTGCTGTAAGCGCACAATTTTCAGAAAATGAGAAACAATATTACCTCTTAGATAACGAAAAAACAAGTGATTTCAGAAAATGGCTACAAGATATGTTCAAAAATTAATTTAGATATTCTTAAAATCTATAAAAAAAATTAGATATTCTGTTTTTTATAACGAAATTTGTAAAAAAAATATTTCTAAAGCCTATTCAAATCATTTTTTGAAAAAATATTTATCTCTTTTTATTCTTGTAATGACATCGCTCATCTTTTTCAATCAATTAGGATATTGGTTGGCATTCGAAGTTATGCACACACAAATAAAAAGAGAAGTTAGAAGGCAGTTAGAATATGAAGGTAAATTAGAAATTATAACAATTCCCACAAAAACAGTAAGTAATAACAGCGAAAAAACATTTTCTGCCTATAATAAAGATTTTGTATGGACAAAACCCCAAAAAGAATTTAGATACAAACAAAATATGTACGATATTTCTTCTTCTTATCAAAAGGGCGATAGTACGTATTTTTTGGTTTATAATGATAGAGATGAAAAAAAATTGTATCAAACTTTTGCCTTCCAACTCAAAGAAAATCAAAATCCTTTTCATCAAAATAAACCTGTTTATCCTCTCAAAAATTTTATAAAAGAAGCTCTTATTTTATCTGAAAACAAATTATTTCAATTTGATACCAATTTAGTTTTTAGTCTTTCTTTTTATAAAAAATGGAGTTTTTCTATCAAAGAATTTAGTTGTTTGCCAAACTCCCCTCCTCCCATAATTTAGTTTTCTATGTTGTATCACAGACTTTTTACGCCTGTGTAAAAAATATTTTACCATTGTTTGTATTCTCACAAACAACAATTTATATATATCAAAAAAATGAAAACAAATTATTTAAAAATAATATTTGTATTGTTTTTGAGTGCTTTTTATTGTGTTCAAAATAATGCTTATTCTCAATTTATAGAGGTTTTAGATGCTTCTACTTTGCAGCCCTTAGAAGGAGTTTCTATTTATAATCAAGAGCAACAATCTGTTATTACAAATCCTCGTGGCAAAGCAAATTTGTCTATTTTTGCAGATACAGACACGCTTTATTTTCGATATTATGGTTTTGATAACAAACAAATACTCAAAACTGAAGCAGCAGAAATGATTCTTTTATCTGAAAAGATTTTCGAAACCGAGCAAGTTGTCGTTTCGGCTAATAAATGGGAACAAGATAAAAAAGAAATTCCCAACGAAATTGTAAAAGTTTCTCAAAGAGAAATTGCCTTTCAAAATCCTCAAACTTCTGCTGATTTGTTGGCGCAAACAGGACAAGTTTATGTGCAAAAAAGCCAAATGGGTGGTGGAAGTCCGATGTTTAGGGGTTTCAATGCCAATTCTGTCTTGATTGTTGTTGATGGTGTCCGAATGAATAATGCCATTTATCGTTCTGGAAATCTTCAAAATATTATTAGTCTTGATGCGAGTGCAATGGAAGAAGTAGAAGTTATCTTTGGGCCCGGTTCGGTCATGTATGGAAGTGATGCGCTTGGTGGTGTGATGGATTTTCATACCAAAAAAGCTCGTTTTGCAACCGAAGATAATTTGCTTGTGAGTGGGAGCAGTTTTGTGCGTTATGGCTCTGCCAATCAAGAAAAAACAGGAAACCTAACATTAAATATTGCAGGAAAAAAACTTGCTAGTCTGACTACATTTACGTTTACAGATTTTGATGACTTGCGTGTGGGAAGTGTTCGCCCAAACAAAGAAGGTTATCAAGATTGGGGAAAACGCTTGGAATATGTAGAAAGGCGTAGTGTAAATGGTGTGGCAAAAGATACTATTCTAACAAACTCAAATCCACTTATTCAGAAGCAATCGGGGTATTCTCAATGGAATTTATTACAAAAACTAACATATCGAATTACTCCTACTTTGCTGGCAGAATATGCTTTTCATTATACTTCTTCGTCTGATATTCCTCGCTACGACCGTTTGGTGCAAAAACGTAATGGCAAATTGCGCTATGCAGAATGGTATTATGGTCGTCAGTTTTGGATGATGAACTCTGGAAGGCTCACTTGGTTTGCAGAGAAAAAAGCCTTTGATGCGATGCGTCTGATTGTTTCGAACCAACAAGTAGAAGAATCTCGCCACAACCGAACTAGAAATAAAGATTGGCGTAAAGACCGTACCGAAAATGTCAGTCTGACTTCTATTAATATCGATTTTGATAAGGATTTGAATGATGATAAAAAACATCAACTTTTCTATGGAATTGATTTTAATTATAATAATGTAACATCAAAAGCCATCGAAACCAATATTACAAACAGCCAAACTCGTTCTTTAGACACTCGTTATCCAGACGGAGGAAGTACTATGGCGATGGCAGCAGCTTATTTCAATTATAAATGGAATATTTCTGAAAAACTGACAGCTACTGCAGGCGCACGTTATACGCAGATTTGGACAGAAGCAAAATTTGATAGCAAAGAATTTTTTGATTTTCCTTTTAATGAAGCAAAAGTAAATACAGGTGCGTTGAATGGAAGTTTTGGGCTTGCTTTTCGTCCTACTGATTCTTGGCAACTCAACTTAAATCTTTCATCGGGTTTTCGTGCGCCAAATGTTGATGACTTAGGAAAGGTGTTTGATTCTGCCCCAGGTAGTGTGGTTGTTCCTAATCCAAATCTTTCGCCAGCTTATACTTATAATGCCGAAATTGGAATTGCAAAAACATTTATTGAGCGTGTAAGGGTTTCTGCGACAGGCTATTACACACTTCTCAATGATGCTATGGTTTTGCGTAATTCAAAATTTAATAATCAAGATTCTATCATTTATGACGGCGTGCTAAGTCAAGTGGTTGCTTATCAAAATACTGATATTGGTTATATTTATGGTTTGAGTTCGCAAATTGAGGCAGCCATTACCGACAAATTCAAATTCAAAACTACTTTTAATTATGTGTATGGTTTTGATGACAAAGCAGAATTGCGCCTTCCTGATACGCCTCCTTCTTTTGGTTTGGTTTCATTGAAATACCGACACAAAAGATTTAAGGTAGAAGGATTTGTTAATTATCAATTAAAAAGCGTTGATTTTGATAAAATGTCGCCAGAAGATGAGGGAGATGCTATTTTTTATCCTGAAAATTTTATTCCGTCATTTTGGACACTAAATTTGCGTTCTAGCTATCAAATCAATAAAATTCTTAGTGCTAATTTGACAGCAGAAAATATTTTGGATAAATATTATCAATCTTATGGCTCTGGAATTGGTGGTGCAGGACGAAATTTTGTCGTAGCTTTACGGGCGAATTTTTAAATAAAATAATCCCTTATTTTTGGCATAATAAAATATTCTAAGAGCGACCTAAATATAACAAAAATGCAAAATTATCATACTTTATTAAAAACAATTTTAGAAGAAGGAACAGACAAATCTGACCGAACAGGAACAGGAACACGTTCTATTTTTGGTTATCAAATGCGTTTTAATCTTCGCAACGGTTTTCCATTACTGACAACAAAAAAGGTTCATTTCAAAAGTATTGCTCACGAATTAATTTGGTTTTTAAAAGGCGATACAAATATTAAATATCTCAAAGAAAATGGCGTTTCTATTTGGGACGAATGGGCAGACGAAAACGGAAATTTAGGGCGAGTTTATGGCGCACAATGGAGAGATTTTGGAGGAATTGACCAAATAAATAATCTTCTTCATTCCTTAAAAAACAATCCAGATTCTCGTCGTATGATTGTTTCGGCTTGGAATCCTGTTGATGTTCCTGCTATGGCGTTGCCTCCTTGTCATACGTTGTGGCAATGTTATGTAGCCGATGGAAAATTGTCTTTGCAACTCTATCAGCGCAGTGCAGATGTGTTTTTGGGTTTGCCATTTAATATTGCTTCTTATGCGCTTCTTACGCACATGTTGGCGCAAGTTAGTGGGTTAGAAGTAGGCGATTTGATTATGACTTTGGGTGATGCACATTTGTATAATAATCATTTTGAACAGGCAAATTTACAACTGACAAGACAAGAACGAAAACTCCCAACTTTAGAACTCAATAAAGAAATAAATTCTATTTTTGATTTTAAATTTGAAGATATTGTAGTCAAAAATTATGACCCACATGGTTCTATAAAAGCTCCTGTGGCTGTTTAGGCTATTTGTCTTGAAGTAATGTCAAAAAAAACAATCTTTATTTACTAAATAAAGATTGTTTTTTTTAATCTGTCATTCCCCACCCTAAAAATGAATTTTTTGGATATTTATAAATTGCCCTAATAAATTATTATTCTATTCCGATAATTAATTTTTCGCCTTTATAGACTAAATCTCCTTGGCGTTTGTTCCATTCTCTTAATTGTGCTGTTGAAAGGTTATGTGTTTTGGCAATAGAAAAAAGAGTTTCTCCTTTTTCAACAGTGTGATATGAATATTTTTTTTGTGTTGTAGTGGCAGTATCAGTATTTTGAGTTTGGCTTTCCTTTGGGTTAGAGGTTTCTGTCATTGTTAAGACACCTTCATTTATAATCATTTTTTTATTGACAGGAAGGTCAATAATACCTGTTTCCAAATTATTCCATTTTCGAATATTAGCAACAGGAACTCCATATTTTTCGCTCAAATAATATACAGTTTGATGAGGTTGAACAGCATGAAAACCAGCTCCATAGTGCTCTACGGGATAAACAGTGGTAATTTCTTGTTTTTGTTCTGTTTCTGTAATTGTAGTTTGTGGTTTGGTAACAAATAGTGTATCTCCAATTTTTATTGCTCCATTTTTAGGGATTTTTGGATTCCAAGCCATCATTTCTTTAGTTGTTATTTTATGGCTTTGTGCAATTTTGCCCAACATATCTTTTGGCTTAACGATATAAATATCTGTCTTTGTTTCTGTAATCTTTGTTGTATCATTTTTTTGATTTGAAAAAACATGACCAACAATAGGGTCACCTATTACGTCATAACCTTCTTTGCCTATATTTTTTATATTATTTGTGTTTCCTCCTCGTGCTAAAAATTCTTCCATAGGTATAGTCAAAACACCTATTTTGCTTTTGGTGGTAGAGTCATTCAAAGCTGTTTCTTTAAATTGTGTTCCTTCTGATGTTATGTTATTGTTTTGAGCAGAAGCATTATTACTAGAAGTATTATTCTTTTCTAGCTCACTTTTAGAACCTGCTGGAACTGCCAAACTAGATTTGAGAACAATTTTATCGCCAACATCAATATTATCTCCTGTAATAAATCCATTCCAAAGAATGATTTTTTTCGGACTTAGATTGTGTTTTCTTGCAATAGACCAAATAGTTTCATCTTTTTGTACAATATGATAATCAGAGTTTGAATTTGTTATTGATGGTTCAACAGGGCGAAAATCTTTTTTTGGAACAGGCAAAAGAACACCAGAAGAGTCTATAAATGTTTTAAACTCTCCATTTCCATCTTGTTTGACAATTACTTTTTTGTCTGGTAAACTTGTGCTATTTGCATCTTGATTTGTATCTGTTTTTTCTATAACTAAAGTAGCATCATATACTTTATCTTCTTTTGTGCTATTGGGCTGACTAACAATAAGTTTTTGACCTGTATAAGTAGTATAATCCGACAAATTATTCCATTCTTTTAATTTTAGCATGGTTACATTATGCTCTTTAGAAATATCATACAAACTTTGAGCTTCAGCTACTGTATGATATTTTACTACGTTTGTAGTGATGATTTTATCATCTGTTTTTTCAGAAATTACAACACCTTGAGTATCATTATTATTCTCTTTACTATCAAACTCAGAAAAACTTCCTTGTTGGGAGCTTGTAGTAGTTTCATCGTTTTGAGTTGTGGTGTTTATTGCTTCTGTATTGGTTGTTTCTGTATTTTTTACTTCAGCCAATTCTGTTTTTTTGAGTTCTTCCCATTCAGCCATTAATTCTGAATCGGCTGCTGTTTCTTCTTCTTTGTTTTCATTGTCATCAAAAGTAGCTACAATAGGCGTAATATCTCTGACTTCTACTGGAATCCTTTTAGGTCTTTTGGTCTGAATCCATAAAACACGCCCTATTTTTACTTTATCATTTTCGTCTAAGCGATTGTATTTTAATAGATATTTATAACGCATTGCATATTTTTGTGAAACGTCCCAAAGAGTTTGGTCTTTCAATAATATATGAGTTGCAACATCTTTAGCACGGCTTCCTTTTTCTTGAAGATAATATACCTGTCCTGTTTGGATAGGGTCAGTGGGGTTCATATCATTCCATTCCAAAAAGTCAGTAATTTCTACGCCAGCAGCACGAGCCATTTCACTCAAAAAATTTCCAGAAAGCGCAATCATTCCTTTGCGTTCGTTGATGGTGGCAAAAGCATATTTTTTGCCTTCAATGAGTCGTTCTTGTTTGTCTTTTATTTTGGGATAAATATCTTTCTTGATGACCAAAGTGGTATCCAAGGGAGAGTTAAGAAGAAAGAAAGTAGGAGCAGATGCCCAAGAAAAAAGAGGAATAAATGTAAAAATAATTAATGAAAATAAAATAAATAATTTGTGTTTATTTAATTTTATATTCAAAATAGGATAGGAGTTTTTTGAAAAATAATACTGCATAAGACTTAAATTTATAGTTCTATTTAGTGAATGGCTAAGGAACAAACAAATACTATACTATTGGCTTGTTTTGGATAATTTATTTTGATTCTTTTAAAGAAAGGTGTTTTTTTAAGCAAAATCTATAAAAAATAATTTAGGATTTTATTTCAATATCTCCAAAATAAAATAAAAATAGATTTAATATTACATGAAAGATAATCAATTTACGCAAAAAAAGACTACAATGATTAAATTTATTAATAAAAAGCCCAAAAGTATAGTTGTTTTTGGAGCAGAATCATCTGGAAAATCAACTCTGACAAAACAACTTACAAAATACTATAAGGTCTTTGCAAATGCTGAATTTTCAAGAGATTATTTAGATACAAAAATGAAATATACAAAGTATGAAGATACAAATTCACTTACATTTGATGATGTAGAACCGATTGCGATTGGGCAGCTTTGTAGTGAAAACAAAACAAGAGAACTAGCCATTGCTCACAATCATTCTTTTTATCTATTAGATACAAATTTGCTAACTACATTTATTTATTCAAAATATATTTATAAAAAAAGTCCTTTTTGGTTGGAAAAAGCCATTCAAGCTCAAGAATATTCATATTATTTGTTGTTAAAACCTAATACAAAATGGGTTTTTGACAAACAGAGAGAAAGCGATGAAGGAAGACAATTTTTTTATGAAAAAATGAAAGAAGAATTAGAAAACAGAAATATAAATTACTTTGAAATTGGAGAATTAAACAACAAACGAACAGAAGAAGCAATCAAAATTATTGATTCTTTATTGATTTAACAATTTTCTAATTTCATTCAATGTTTGCATATAAACGGCGTGTTTTTTTGCATCTTTTTGAGTGTATTTGTTTGGGTTATTTTCTTTTTTTCTGGCTTCATTATTCTTTGCATACTCTATTTCTTTTTCAATTATGTTCTTAGCTGTTTTTTGTTGTCCTGCAAATCTGCAAGCAAAATTTGCATCTGCTTTCTGATTTAAAAGTGTTTTTATTAATTGCTTATCGTGTTTTTCTATGGCAATCATCAAAGGCGTTTTTCCAAAAGAAGCACATTGATTCCAGTTTACATTATGCTTTCCTAATAATTCTATCCATTCACTTTGGCTATGTTGAGTTGATTTTTTTCTTGTTCTTGAACTATAAATTCTTCCATCAAAATTTTTATCAATTACCTTTTCCAAAAAAACACCATCAATACAAGAAGCATCAATATTATTTTCTAAAAGCCATTTTGTACGTTCGAAGTTAATTTTTTTAAATTTATCAATCATCGATAATTGAACAAATTCTTCACAAGTTGTGCTACTCAAATCAATAGCATATTTTTTTGCTAATCTCTTATAATTTTTGCCTTTAAGTAGAGTTGTTTTATCAATATTTTTAGATGTTGCTCCTTTTTCAATCAAAAAATCAATTATTTTTTCTTCATTGCTAATAATATAAAGTTGATTGGTTTCTGCTCCCAAGTCTATCACAAATTTCAAGTTTTCTAAATCATTCTGACTAACATAAAACTCTGGAAGCGAAATTATATCTTTTGTTTTTGTGTTCAAATCTGCACCACGATTTACAAGCTCTCTTATCATACTTGTATCTTCATTAAAAAGCATCAAAATAGGATAATTTTTAGTAATAATATTTGTTTCTTTGTCTCTTTTTTTGAAATTTGTACGTAAAATACGATTACTTACAGCAACTCCCATATTAACAAAAATTCGTTCTAATGAATTAGAAATAACCTCTTCATTAAAACTACAAGGAGTATTTATATCAACTTTTTGAGAAATAAAATCATCAATATTCTTTAATTGTTCTTCTCTACTGATGCTATCTTTTGCCAAGCAATCACAAAAAGCATAGCGTAGTGAATCCTGTTTTTGTTGTTCTAATAATTGAGCAATTCTTTCTGCTACACTACTTTCTGTATTTTCGGCATCTTCTGTTTTTTTTGCCGTCTGACAAGAAATAAGAAGAAATAAAGAACAAAGGAATAAAAAAAAGATTTTCATAAAAAAATGCTAAAATGAGATAAATAAGTAAATTTTTGGGTGGTGTTCGACAAAGTAGAATAGGTCATTTAGTTGTTGGATTTGTGCAACACCATTAATTTTTGATGCAATAAGACTTCAAAATACAATTTTTTTGAAATTAATTCAATGAAAATGTTTTTTTTATTTCAATTTGTAATTCATCACCTTCTCTAAATTTTTGATAAGTAGTAGTATGGATTTTGAAAGTTTGATTCTTGTTATTTTTTCCTATTAATTTATAACTATTCCCATAAAAATCTATCTTTTCAATTTTTATAATTTCAGTTTCAGAATTATTTTTAATTTTATCTTTTTCATCAATAATTTCAATCCACTCGGGGCGAGTATATTCTTTCTTTTTATCCCAATTTGAAGTTTTCTGTATTTCTCCAAAAAGCGTCGCTACATATTCAGTAACAGGATATTGATATAATTTTTGGGACGAATCTAGTTGTTCAATTTTTCCATTTCGCATAACAGCAAGCCGATTAGCAAGCGATAAGGCATCTTGCAAATCGTGAGTAACCAAAATAGTGGTAGTCTGTGTTTTTTCTAAAATTGTTTTGATTTGTTGCCTCATTTCTCCTTTTAATTGTTCGTCAAGATTCGAAAAAGGCTCATCTAAAAGCAAGAGTTTGGGTTTGGGAGCAAGCGCACGAGCCAAGGCAATACGCTGTTGTTGCCCTCCAGAAAGCTCATGAGGAAATCTTTTTTCATAATTTGAAAGTTCCACAAGAGATAACATTTCAATTATTTTTTCTTTTTTCTGTGATTTGTTATATATTTTACTGTCTAATCCATAACCAATATTTTGGGCTACACTAAGATGAGGAAAAAGAGCATAATGTTGAAAAAATAAACCAACATTTCTTTTTTCAGGCTGCACAAAAATAGATTCTTTATCATCAAAAACTAATTTGTCTTGCAAAGTAATAGAGCCGTTTGATGCTTTTTCTAACCCTGCTATTATTCTCAAAAGTGTAGTTTTTCCACTGCCACTTTCACCCAAAAGAGCTAGTGTTTCGCCTTTTTTTAATGAAAATGAAACATTATCAACAGCATAACTTTCCATTAAAGGAAATTTTTTGTAAATATTTTTAAGTTTTACCATGTAGCTTACGCTTTAACGTATGAGTTTTAAGTTTGTATGTAGCTTATGTTTTGCGTGATAAAAATGTGAGCTATCTTTTAAGGCTGGCAAAACCAACTGAGAAGCTGTTTAAATTTGTTGTTAAATTAAGCCTAAAAGAGATTGATGTGTGTTCCTTTCCGAAGCCTTATCATTTAGTTTTGGAGAGCTGAACGCACAATTTAAAAGTTTAAACAACTTCTAAAGAATAAAAAATTATATTCATAATTTTTCCTAAAGGAATAGAAATTAATTAAAACATACAAATTTTATTGTAATTTGTTGATATTCAATGTTTTGTGTCTGTGAGTTATAATTGTTATTAAACAAAGTGTTCGATTATTTCGTTTGTATAAACATGAAAATAAAAATTTTACTAATATTAGTTATCATTTGTGGATTAGGAGTAGTTGTATTTTTGAGCTTTACCAATAATTTTTCAAATAATAACAAACAAGTAGAGGCTTCTGAAAATTTTGAAATTAATTTAGACCAATTAAACCAAAAAGATACTGCTATGTCAGATTACAAAATAAAGAAAACAGAAAATCAATGGAAAGAAGAATTGACAGATAATGAATACCGAGTTTTGCGCCAAAAAGGAACTGAACGAGCCTTTACAGGGCAATTTTATGACCACCACGAAAAAGGAGTTTATACGTGTGGTGCGTGTCATCAAAAATTATTTGATTCGAAAACAAAATATGAATCAGGCAGTGGTTGGCCTAGTTTTTACTCTTCTATTGATGGAAACGTAAAAGAAATCACTGACCGTACTCATGGAATGGTTCGAACAGAAGTTGTATGTAATAATTGTGGTTCACATTTGGGACATGTTTTTAATGATGGACCAAAACCAACAGGAATGCGTTATTGTGTTAATTCTATTTCTTTAGATTTTGAAAAAGAATAGTTTACAAAATGAGCTTTTATGAGAAGATTATTCAAAGGGTTTTCTCAAAGTTAAATAAAACACTATAATTTATTTGACTAAATCTATTTTCTACGATTTTATTTTTTTATCACTATGTACGACAAAGACTTCAACAAACTACCTTCAAGAAGAACACCTGCCCCAAAACCAATCGGGGAAGCCCTAAAAACTTTTTTAGATGCTCAAAAATGGAGTGTAAAATATGAAAGCAATAGATTAAAAGTAGATTGGGCAAAAATTGTGGGCGATTTTGTGGCACAACAAACCGAAAAAGTAGAAATTAGAAATAAAAAAATATTTATTCGTGTTTCTCAACCTACTTTGAGATATGAATTGTTGATGCAAAAAACATCTATTATTTATCGTGTTAATTCTCATTTTGGAAAAAGAATGATAGAAGAAGTCGTTTTACTCTAATTTTGCTTTTAGGCGAAATAAAAAAAAACACAATTTTTTCAAAAAAACAAGAGCAGAAAACCTTTATATCAATTTTTTGTTCTATTTTTGTACTATTAAATTATTTAGACTAATTACAAACAGGATAATTTTTTCAGACTTTAAAAGTCTAATTATAAAAAAAAATTATGGCAGAAGCAAAACAAACAGAACAAGAACTTTTAGAAGACATCACAAATTCGGAATATAAATACGGATTTGTTTCAAATATAGAATCTGATAAAGCAATCAAAGGACTTACAGAAGACACTGTTCGTTTTATTTCTGCAAAGAAAAACGAACCAGAGTGGCTTTTGGAGTGGCGTTTGGCTGCTTTCAAAAAATGGCAAGCTATGCCAACTCCTCAATGGGCAAACTTAAATATTCCTGAAATCAATTTTCAAGATATTATTTATTATGCTGCTCCCAAAAAGAAAGAGCAAGTAAATAGCCTTGATGAAATAGACCCAGAGCTTTTGGCTACCTTTGATAAATTAGGAATTTCTCTAACAGAACAAAAACGTCTTTCTGGTGTGGCTGTTGATGTAGTGATGGATAGTGTTTCGGTAGCTACAACATTCAAAACCAAATTGGCAGAATTAGGAATTATTTTTTGTTCGTTTAGTGAAGCTGTGCAAGAACACCCAGAGCTTGTCAAAAAATATTTGGGTTCGGTTGTTCCTGTGAGTGATAATTATTTTTCGGCTCTCAATTCGGCTGTTTTTAGTGATGGCTCATTTTGTTATATTCCTAAAGGAGTGCGTTCGCCGATGGAACTTTCTACTTATTTTAGAATCAATGAAGCAAATACAGGGCAGTTTGAAAGAACCTTGATTATTGCTGAGGATAGTTCGTATGTTAGTTATTTGGAAGGTTGTACTGCTCCTCAAAGAGATGAAAATCAACTGCATGCTGCCGTAGTAGAAATTTTTGCTCACAAAAAAGCAGAAGTAAAATATTCAACAGTTCAGAACTGGTATCCAGGGGATAAAAATGGTGTAGGTGGAATTTATAATTTTGTAACCAAACGAGGAATTTGCTTTGGTGATGATTCAAAAATTTCTTGGACACAAGTAGAAACAGGTTCGGCAATCACTTGGAAATATCCTTCTTGTATCCTAAAAGGAGATAATTCGATGGGTGAATTTTATTCGGTTGCTGTAACTAAAAATTACCAACAAGCAGATACAGGTACAAAAATGATTCATATTGGAAAGAATACCAAAAGCCGTATTGTTTCGAAAGGTATCTCGGCTGGGCATAGTCAAAATTCGTATCGTGGTTCGGTTGATATTATGAAACGAGCTACTAATTCACGTAATTTTTCTCAATGTGATTCACTTTTGATTGGTGATTTGTGTGGAGCGCATACATTTCCCTATATCAATGCCGAAAATAGCAGCGCACAGATAGAACACGAAGCAACAACTTCAAAAATCGGAGAAGACCAAATTTTTTATTGTAATCAAAGAGGAATTGATTCTGAAAAAGCTGTTGCACTAATCGTAAATGGTTATTGTAAGGAAGTTTTGAATAAATTACCGATGGAATTTGCTGTAGAAGCACAAAAATTATTAGCTCTTTCTTTAGAAGGAAGTGTTGGGTAATATCTATTCACTTTCTCAAAAGTGAACTGTGTTAAAAAAGCCTATTAGAAACAGAATTTGTTTTTAATAGGCTTTTTTGATAAAAGTAACTTGACTTCGGTATTATTTCACTTTGTAGTGTATGTTTTAGCGTGCGAAAATGTACTTTAACTTTAGATTAGGAGTTTTGAGATAGTTATTTTTCGAAAGCTAAAGCATTCGCTACATCTACTCACATGCTAAGTGCAGCTACCCATATAGGAATAATAAGCATCTTATTTCTATTGATAAGGTGTATAAAAAAATATATTTCTATCCCAACCATAGTGAAATTTTTTACCATCTTGCTCTGGGTCTTTTATTATTATATGACATTTACTAATCTTATTTGGCTCTGCCCATATTAAATCGGACAGTTGTCTTAGTGCTTCTTTTACAGAGAAACCCAATGCAAAATCTGTTATTGTGATATTAGGATAGTCACTTGATGCACAAACAAAAAACTTTCCGATGAGTTTTTTATCTAAATTCATAATTATTCCATCTGCAATATAAGAACCCGAATCTTGTCCACCTGTATATTGGTTGTTTTCTGTAAGAAATACATTCAAACTTTTGTCAAAATTAGGAGCAAACAAATACCACAGGCGAGCTAAAACCCAAGAACTAAAATCATTTGAATCTGCAATATCGGCATCTACTTTATCAGACATCCATAACACATTTTCTAGCATCATTTGAGTATCTTCATAAAGGTCAGTAGGAATTTCTATTTCTCCACAATTAGAATTAGATGGAATAAATTCAAAAATAAAATCATGACTATAAACACAAGCCAAAATATTGTTTTTCATTTTTTATAAAATCATTTATTAGACATATCTCAAATCCACAGAAAAATTTTCTGGAATTTTACCAATTTTGTCTTTATAAAAGTCCATTATTTCTTTTAAATCAGCTTCCATATCATCACTAGGAAAAAGAAATTTTGTAACACCTGCTTCTCTTTTTTGATAATCCAAATAACCAAGAGCAATCGGAACATTGGCAAGTTTGGCTGCATGATAAAAACCCATTTTCCATTCTGTTCTTTTTTTTCGTGTTGCTTCAGGAGTAAAAACGACAGCTAGTTTTTGATTTTCTGTAAAAAGATTTGCCATTGCTTCTACCATTGATGGACGTTTTTCGCCTTCTTTTTTAGGTGTTCGGTCTATTCCGATTGCTCCCATTTTTAAAAGCATTTTGCCAAAAGGAGGTTTTATCCATTCTTTTTTTATGGTAAAACGCCAATTTATTTTTCCAATATCAAACCAAGCGATTGTATAAACAGCGTCCCAGTTGCTAGTGTGTGGAGCTGCAATAATCACACATCGGTCTAATATTTCTTGAGAAACTTCTTCACTATGAACGATTTTCCAGCCACGAAAACGGAATAAAAAACGAAAAAGAGCAAGTACCATGTTTTAGTTATTAGTGTTTAATTATTAGTTATTAATGAATAAAAAATAGGATACTGTACCCTACTTTTTTGATTTGAAATTCAATCTTTGTTGTTGTTTTAGTGTAGTTACACCAACAAAAATACGCACATTCAGTGTTTAATTATTAGTTATCGATGAATAAAAAATAGGATTTACCAATTATTTTCAAAGTTACGGATTTTGAAAGTTCTAATTATTACAAAAATAGTTAATGAAATTATTTATCTAATTTTCAAAGTTGCTAAAGCAATAATGACAAGCAAAACGCCTACAATCCAAAAACGAGTAACAATCTTGACTTCATGATACCCTTTCTTTTGATAGTGATGATGAAGAGGTGACATCAGAAAAATACGCCTTCCTTCTCCAAATTTCTTTTTGGTATATTTGAAATAAGCCACCTGCATAACAACAGATAAATTTTCTATCAAAAAGACACCACAAAGAATCGGAATCATAAGCTCTTTTCGAAGTGTAATTGCCAAAACGGCGACAATTCCACCCAAAGACAGACTGCCTGTATCTCCCATAAAAACCTGCGCAGGAAAAGAATTATACCACAAAAAACCAATACATGCACCCATAAAAGCAGCACAAAAAATCACAACTTCGCCCGTATTAGGCAAGTACATAATATTGAGATAATCAGCAAAAATCAAATTTCCAGAAACATAAGCAAAGACACTTAAAGCTGTCGCAATAATTGCTGTTGTTCCTGCTGCTAATCCATCTAATCCGTCTGTCAGATTTGCGCCATTCGAAACGGCTGTAATAATAAAAGTAACTACAATAATATAAAAAATAAGCACTCCATATTCTCCCAAGAAATCAGGAACAAGGCTTCGATAATCTAATTCATTATTTTTTATGAAAGGAATAGTCGTCTTTAGAGATTTTACATCTTCAAAACTAGAGTTCATCAGTGTTGTATAATCACTTTTTCCATTTATTACTTCCTCAAATTCTCGCATCAAAACGTCTGGGTGGTAATACATTGCCACAGCAATCAAAATTCCGATTCCTACTTGTCCTAAGATTTTGAATTTGCCTGAAAGTCCTTTTTTATCTTTACGAATAACTTTAATATAATCATCAATAAATCCAATTACTCCTAACCAAATAGTAGAAATAATCAAAAGTAAAATATAAATATTGTGAAGTTGAGCCAAAAGAAGGGTAGGAATAAGTGTTGCAGCCAGCACAATAATTCCTCCCATAGTAGGTGTTCCTGCTTTTAGGTTTTCCCCCTTTAATCCTAAATCTCTAACCGTTTCTCCAATTTGTTGTTTTTGAAGAAAAAGAATTATTTTTTTACCAAAAACAACACTAATCAATAGCGAAAGAAAAGCAGCCAACATTGCACGAAAACTAATATATTGAAAAAGACCTGCTCCAGAAAGTTCGAACTGTTCACGTAAAAAACGAAATAAATAATATAACATGAGAAAATACAAAGAATGAGTAATGAAGGAAGTTGTAAAAATTGTATCCTAATTTTTCTTTCTACCAAAATGAAAAGGCAAACTTACAAAAAAAAGCACTCTACCTCTATAAAGTAAAGTGCTTTTTGCTAAAATTAATAGAATATATTTTTTGAGTAATTTTATTTTTTTAACTAAAAAGGCGTTTGGGCTTACTAAATGAAAAATAATAAGCAAAAAATAATGCAAAGCTATAAAATGTAATATCTACATATTCAAATCTGTCTTTCAAGAATCCCCATAAATGAGAAATATCAAAAGTAGTAAATGTATCTATGTAAGAAAGTTGAAAACTTTCCACGATAGGCTCAACAGCAGCCAAAACATTTCCTGCAAAACAACCCAAAATGGTAATCAAAATAGCTACAATTCCAAAGATAGGCTTATGTCCTCTTCCCCCAATTCTCATTCCAAAAGCTGCTAAAACACCTACCAGAATAGCCATAAAAGCGTAATGATGTTGTTCTATGTATTCATCTATTAGCATTGTTGTTTTGCCCCATGTGTAGGCTGCTCCTAATGCTCCGATTAAGCAAAGTATAATTCCTAAAAATAAATTGGATTTTAATTTCATGTTAGATAGGGAAGATTTTTTTGATAAAGCAAACAACTCATCAAGATAATCAGGTTTTGTATTAACATCTTTAGAGCTATTTGATTGTGTGTTATTTTGATTTAGATTAGCTTTTGGGCTAATCCACTCGTAATTTACTTCTAATTCTTCTAAAGGCAAAATGGCAGATTTATTAAATGCAATCGGGCTTTCACTTGGAAGGTCTGAAAAAGGAGTTGTTTTGACGACTGTAAGAATCGAATTATCTCTACCCAGTATATTTATTGTGTTTTTGGTATTACCAAAATTTCCTTTTTGAAAGAGTTTTTCTAGCTTTTTTTCTTCGTTGGTGGGAGTGATATGATTCATACAAGTACAGTATTAGAGCCTAATAAAAGTTTGGAATAAGAATAGTTGTGATTCTTAATTATTCAAGACAAAATAAAAGATATTACTCACAAAGTTTCAAGAACTATACCTTTTTGATGATAAAATTTATACCCATAAAAATCATAAAATGCTGAATTAAATTGAGTAATTAATCATAAAAAAATAATCTTAAAACAAGTGTTTTTGTTTGAAATAGCCTTTATTTAGCTCAAAAAAGCTGTTTTGAGTTTGTCTATTAATTATATAAATATAAACAAAAACACCCCATAGTTGCAAAAAAAAGAATATAATAGACAGAAGGCAATCGACGAATGAATGACTCTAATCGGTTAGTAAGTGTTTTTTTTAGACAAAAAAATAACGCATTATTTCCATAAAAAGTAAATGTATTTTGAAATAATTTGCAACAAAAAATCACTTTTATTATTTATTCATAAGTATATTTTTGCTACTTTGTCGAAACAATATCTATTTTTAGCAGAAAAAGCACACTTTTTGAATTACTAAAAAGTATTATACTACTAGAGATTTTATTTTTCTAACCTCCCTTAATTCTTCTGAAGAAAGAGAGAAATGAAGAAGATAGATTGCTTTTAGAGTTCCACTTTTTTTAGAAAGGATTGTGTGTAGCAAGGATTTCGTTGTTTGGGAAGGAGGGAGCAAAAACTATAATTATTACAACCAATTCTCTAAGTTTAGAAAATATCTAGTATTATAAAAAAATATATAATTACCAAAAATTAATCACTCTTCAAAAATCATGATAAGAAATTATTTTTATACAAAAATGGCATTTACTTTTGCCTTGTTTTGCTTGTTTGTATCTACTTTTTCTACTACTGTTTCTGCACAGCAAATGAATGTTCCAGAAGATATTTGTGTAAATGGCTTCGAACAACAACTCTATGCCTTGATAGATAATTATAGAAATGAAAATGAGGCACATACTATCGAAATATCTAAAAAACTAACCTTTGTAGCAAAACTACATGCAAGAGATTTGTATCATAATAGAATTGATAGAGATTCGTGTAGCATGCAAAGTTGGTCAGATAAAGGATTTTGGAATGCCTGTTGTTTTAGTGAAAGAGATAATGCAAAACAGTCTTGTATGTGGGACAAACCAAAAGAAATAACGGGATATGGTGGAAAGGCGTATGAAGTAATTTATAACGGAGGAAGCGAACCAAAACGAATTATGGAACTTTGGAAAGGAAGCTCTTTTTATTCAGATATTCTCAAAAATGCAGGACGTTATGCGAATAAAGATTGGGCAGCTATCGGAATCGGACAATACAAAAATGTAACAGTTGTTTGGTTTGGAGAAATAGAAGATGAAGAAAATGAAGTTCAAAATTGTTCGGGAACAGAACCCAAATATGACCTAACAAATGGAACAATCATACCTTCAAAAGAGATTGTTGATAATGAAACAAATGACAATATAAATACTCTTACCGAAAATAATGACAATGCAGATGCTACCGAAGAAACCTTAAATACAAATTTAGAAAGTGGTAAATTTTATTTGATTTATGGAAGTTATTCGACGCAGGAATATGCAAATGCAGCCGTTAATCAGCTTAGTGGACAGTTTCCACAGGCGAGAGTTATTACCACCAATGATAGCGACCGTTATAGAATTGCACTCTATGAGTATAATACAAGAGAGGAAGCAAAAGAAGCTCAAAACAACCTAGATTATACTTATGTAGGTGCGTGGGTGCTGATTGCAGAATAAATTTTTGAATTGATATTTACAAAAACCTACCTAATTTAATAAAAAATTAGGTAGGTTTTTTTTGTTATCTTAAAGAAATTAATCCTAGAAATTAAGTTTCAAACCGACCAAGAAATTACGCCCAGCCTGTGGGTAGAAATAATTTTGGCGCACTGTTTCTCCACCAGCCACATACCCAAATGTATAGCCATTGCTTTCATATTCTTCACTCAAAATATTATTTATAAGTAAATTCAATTCTACATTTTTGAAGAATTTGTAAGAAAAATTATAAACCAACTGCAAATCATTTACAAAATAGGCATCTATTTTTCTTGTATCCGTGCTTGTGTTGTCCAAAAATTGTTCGCCTACGTATTTTGATAAAAGATTAATAGCAAATCCCTTTGCAGGACGAAAAGAAAATGTATTGGCAGCAATAATCGAAGGCGAAAAAGCAATATCTGTTTCTCCATAATTGATTTCTTGTTGTCCTCCATTGTCATAATCATCTATAAACTCTGTAAATTCTTTGATTTTATTTTGGCTAAATGTAGCATTGGCAGACCAAGAAAATTTTTGACTAAACTGATAATCAGCTACAACCTCAAGACCTGTACGATAACTTTTATCTACATTTTGGCGAGTTGCAGAACCAACATCATTAATCTGACCTGTAACAATAAGTTGGTCGGTATAATTCATCAAATAATAATTTGCAGACAAAGAAAGTTTGTCAAAACGACCATTCCAACCCAATTCTATATTATCCAAACGTTCGGCATCTGGGCGAGTAGTAGGCGTAGATTCTGTAAAATCATCACGGTTTGGCTCACGATTAGCTCTTGCCCACGAACCATAAAAACGGTGATTGTCTAGTTTGTAAGTCAAGCCAAATTTTGGATTAAAAAAGGATAGACTTGCAGACTGTTCTACATTACTCAAATCATTATCAAAGCCCAAAAAGTCGTAGTTTATTGTTCTGATTTGAAGGTCAGCAAAAGCAAAAAGATTTTCTACTACTTGATAATTTAGTTTTCCAAAAAGATTAAAATCCTTTTTTGTTGCATTATTTTCATAATATTTATCTCTAATACTGCTATTTGAAGCGTATTCTGCCCAAATTATTTCTCCAAAATGTCTTCCTTCATACACATTATATCCACCTCCAACGATGGCAGTCAAGACAGATTCGTTTCCTTTTGTTGCACTGCTTTCGTAGTTTAGATTAAAAACAGTTCCATAAAAATCATTGTCCAACCAACGGCGACGAATAAGGTCAGTAGAATTAATTACAGTAGAATCATTCATTACAATTTCCTCTAAACCATAATCAGAAAAGTCTTCGCCAGATTTGAACTGCTCAAAATATCCTTTTCCTTTGGTATAATGAAAGGCTACATTTGCCGTTAGGTTTTGATTAATTTTTTGGTCAAAAATAAATTGATAATGGTCTTGCCCATAATTATCAGTTTCGTTGTCGTAACCTGCAAGTTCGTTGTAAGTACGATTTCCTTCGTCTAAAATCTCCTGTGGAACACCATTCCACGCCTGAAAAGTCTGTTCTTTTCCACCAAAAATATTAAGTTTTATAGATGTTCCTACTTTATTTTGATAAACACCAGAAACAAAAAACGATTTCAAATCTGAAAAGGCCTCATCAATAAAACCATCAGAAGTAATTTTGGAAAGACGACCCGAAAACTTAATTCTGTCCTTCAAAAGTCCTGTATGAAATTGGACATTATGACGAAAAGTATTAAACGAACCAAAAGAATTACTAATTTCTGCACCAGCTTCATCTTGTGGCTCTTGCGTCGCAATATTTACAGAAGCTCCAAAAGCACCTGCACCATTTACAGACGTTCCGACTCCTCGTTGAATCTGAACAGAACTAGCCGAACTAGCAAAATCTGGCATATTTACCCAAAAAACACCTTGTGATTCTGCATCATTCAAAGGGATTCCATTAATCGTTACATTGGTACGAGTGGCATCACTTCCACGCACTCGCATACCTGTATAACCCACGCCTGCACCTGCGTCCGAAGTGCTGACAATAGAAGGCGTATATTGCAACAAAATAGGCAAATCTTGCCCCAAATTGCGCTCTCCTAGTTGTTTTTGACTTATTTCAGTCAGTGTAACAGGATATTCTCTATATGATTTGATAACAATTTCGGAAAGTGTTTTGCCATCTAATAAGACAATATCAACAACTGTATTTGCACTCAAATTAACTTCTTTCAAAACAGTTTCATAGCCAATATAAGAAACTCTGATTGTGTACTTTAGCACTTTAGGAGAAACTTTAGTAAAGCTAAACTCCCCCTTTTGATTAGTAATAACTCCTTTATTAAAACTACTATTCATATTTTTATTTGAGCTGTTCAAAAGAACAGTTGCACCAATTAGGTTTTCTCCATTTTTATCTTTTACTGTTCCTGTAATGGAGTATACATCAGTGTATTGAGCAAAAGATGTGGAGATAGAAAAGAGAAATAACAGGAGAATTGAAAAAGTGTTTTTCATAATTTCCGTTTTGTTTTAGTGTTTTTTGATATAAAATTAAAAACGGAAAGGAGGTTTTTAGACAAAACCCTTAGGGTCTCTGAAGACCCTAAGGGTTTCGAAGACCAAAATATAAAAATGAAGGAGCGAATCCCTACGCTTGAATTACCAAGTTCAGGTTCATCTACAAAATTTTGTATAGGGTATAATCTCAGCTTTTGATTTTTAGAAAATCTCTAGCACCCCTTTCGCAGCGCAAAGGTAAAATATTTTTTTGCAGTATTGCAAATAAATATGAAAAATGCAATCTAAATACTTTTAAAAGTGCTTTTTAACGTTTGAAACTTGTTTTGATGGAATGCTAAAAATCTGACAAGATACAAATAAGGAACAAAGTCAGATTGTCAGTACATTTTTGTCAGTTTCTTACGTCTTTTTGTCAGTAAAACACAACGGATTTTTAATTGATTTTCGCTATATACGAAATGTTTATATAAAAGGTTGTTTTTATTAACAAGATTTAACGTTTTTAACTTTTGGTTAAGATTTTGGTTTGGTTTTTGTATTAATTTGATTGACTACGTAATTAATAAAAAAAGGTTGCATAGTTAAGTTAAAATTAAATATTTTTAACTTTTATCAAATTTTAAAGTTTAAAACAAATAATTAGTTTATGAAAAAGGTCAGTGTAAAAATCAATGGTGCAACTCCAAAGGATAGAAGTTTAATTATAGGCAATGCCTTACAAAAAGGTTTAACAATTTCCAAGTATGTGAGAGATACCGTTTCGGATTTTATTTTGAATTGTGAGCCTTCGGATGTAATTAATTTATTAGGCAATCAAACAGACCGAAGTTCGGATGTTCCGAAGTGCGAAATAAAAATCAGTCCTTCAAAAATAGAATTTACAGTAGAAAGAAAGGTATATGATAAACTTTCTTATTTGGCTAACAAGTTAAAAGTTAGTAAGTCAATCATTCTTTACAAAGTGTTTTTAAGCCAAATTTAGGCACAAAAAAAAGCCTTACGATACGACCGTAAGGCTTTTAAAATTTTAAAGTTTAAAAAAAAAATCAGTTCTTTTAACCAAAACCAATTTTTAGTATTATGAATACCCTCAAAAACCAAACCAATTTTGATGCTCTTATTAAGGGTGTTTTAGACAATGCAGCCAAAACGCCAAAAGAGAGATTAATACCTATTTTGGATGCTGCTCTTATTAGTGAGTTTTATCAAATAGACAATTCATTAAATGATACTGTATTGGTATCAAATTCATTGCTTAATGGAAAGAGAATTAAGGCTTCAAGTGTAGAAAATGAAAAGTTTATACTCCTTTTTATTAGAGAAATATTCTCTAATGAAAATAGAAATGAATTTAGTTTTGTATCTGAATTATGGAATATAAAAAATGAATTATTCTTTTGTGGTGTGCCAAAAAATAAAGATGTAAATTATTTTTTTTCAATAAGTGCAAATGAAAAATATCATTCCAAAATAAATAATATGTTTGGGTATAATTCCGAAACAAACCCAAACCAAAGGCAAAACGTTATTTTTAATAATGATTTTCTATTCGTTCCTATCAATTCAGAATCCGAAGCATACGAATTAGATACCTTAATTTTTAATGCTTTTAGCCAAAATAAAACGCTTTATTTACCTACAATTCCAAAAGAAAAATTAGTAATTTCGGACTTTAAAGCTCCTATTAATTTGAGTTTATTGTCTTGTCTAAGATATGAAAACGAGATGTTAAGCACTCCAAAACAAACCCTATATTCTAATTCAGATTTAGAATATTTAAAAAATGGAATTTATTATTTAGAAGATGAATTTTCGGAATATTCGGAATTTTTAGAATTTGTTTTGGAAGCAAAGGAAAAAATAGAACGTGGATATGAAGGCGAATATTTGATGGAATATTCAGATATTTTAAACTATTTATCATTTTCGGATTTGCTATTGGAATACGAATCTTTTGAAGATTTATTTGACTTTATTAATACCCAAATTGCAAAAGTTGCAACTCCAAAAACTTGCAATAATTTAGAATTGCAAAATTTTATTTCTATATATAATGCAATCTATTTATTGAAAAAGAAATTGCAAAATGATAAGGAATGTTTGCAAGTGAAAGAAATTTATATTGCAATGCAAAAACCTTTTTTTGACTTCAAAAATGATAAAGAGAAAAAATCTCATCTTAATCAGTTATTAGAATTAGCAGAAAAAACAGATACAAAAATTTACGGTGTCTTACCAAAAGACTTTTCAAATAAATTATTTTACCTATACTCTCCAAACGAAATAATAGGAAATGAAAAACTTTTACCTTTGCTTTCGGAATCGGATGTACAAATGAATATTTACTCTAAATCTGAATTTGATGGAAATGATAATTTTACAAAAGTAGAATTAAATTTACAAGATTTAGATACCTTAAAACGCTATTTATACGCTTGTAAGGCTAGTTTTGAGTATGAATACGACTATTTAAGATTAAGATTTAAGGGGCAGTATATACCAACTAAAAAACTTCTTAAAACACATAAAAATACGTTTGAAAATGCTTTTAAAAATCATAAATTTATTCAAATAAAAGCGAGTACTGGAATTGGAAAAACATTCGCTATTAAGCATTTTTTAGCAAGATATTTGAAAAAATTAGGCTATACGGTTGTTATGGCTGCACCACGAAACGCAATAGCCAAACAACAATCCGAAAAAAATAAATATATTTGTTTTACTTCGGAAACTAATAAAATTGCAAGTGAAACCCTACATAATTGCAAAGGAAATGCGTTTGGAAATATTATTTTTACAAATTATGATAATATTGATTTTGCAATTAATATAGTAAAATCTTATAAAAAAAAACCCTATCTTATCATTGACGAATCAGACCAAATTTTGAGAGATACGGATTTTAGAGAAAGTCAAATGAAGGATGTTTTGACTTATTTGGATAGTGTAGAAAAAGGGATGTTTTTGAGCGCAACTCCTATTGAGATTGATAAATATAAAAAAGAAACTTTTTTTTTAGAATTGATAAGCACCACAAAAAAGGAATATGAAAAACCAACAATGTATATAGTAAGACCGAAAAAATACGACTTGTTTTTGGCAAATCAAATTCCAATAGACACCCAAAAAGGTAATAAAGTTTTGGTTTTTTTGGATAATGTAGAAAAGCTAAAATCCTTAAAATCTGTATTGGAAAATGAAGGATTAAAAGTTGGTATTTTTGCATCCAAAGACTTGTCAGAATCCGAAACAAAAAAAATAGACTTATTCCTCAATTCGGAAAATCAAATGTTTGAAACGGATGTAATTTTGACTACTCAAATACTTTCGGCAGGTGTAAATATCAAATCTGAAAAGGATGTTATTATTTACGATTGCAACACTTCTTTTGGATTTGATAATGATAAATTTTTACAAGATATTGCACGCATCCGAAATTACGATAAATTAAGAATGAAATATGTAATTTTAACAAATGACAAAAACACTTTTAGGGATAACGTTTTTCTTTCTTTTGGCTTTCATTTTCAATTAGAATACGATTTGGCACTCCAAAACGCATTATTTTTAACAGAACAATATAACAATAGAAAAAAGGCGTACGGTTCTTTATATGCAGCCGAAAACGTTAATTCATTGATAACTCCAAAAGAGAAACACAACTCTTTTTCAGTTGGTCTGAATGTAGATTTTAACGAAAGTAAAGAAGTTTTTGAAGTTTCGGACACCAAACTTTTAAATTTAAAATTCCAAACAAAAGTAAAAAATGGTAGTCCTTATTATTTTGATTTAAAAGAAATAATAAATTTAGAAACTGAAAACGAAAACGAAGTTTTAAACGAAAACGAAATTTTAAAAGAATCAAAAGAAATTGTTTTTGAAAACGAAAAGAAAGAACGTATCAAAATAGCAAATCTTATTCATTCCGAAATGGAAACTTTACTTTATAGTTATTATTTTATTAAAAATAATAAAGATGTA
>CAKZOK010000182.1 GCA_937136415.1 uncultured Cytophagales bacterium
CAGGAAGAGTAAAATCCAACGTTTTAGATGGTTTTGAGATAGAAATACAAACTCTTTTTGAAGAAATAAAAAAATAAAAACAGAAATTAATTAGCGTAATAAAAAATAGCTAAAAATGAATAATTACCAATTAGAACTTACAGAAGAACAAGAAAAATTATTGATTCCTCTTTTAGAAGCATTAAAAATAGATTTCAAAAAACAAGAAGGAAACGAAAAACTCCCTCTTCCACTTGCTCAAAAATCGGATTATACGAGTGAAGAAATTGAAGAATATGCAGCTTTATTTCCAAAAAATCATACTTGGAAAAGTGCTGATATTGAAGCCTATTTTCCTCAAGATTTAAAAGTAAGTGTACAAATTATTCAAAATCAACTTTTTATTATGGCTTCTCCAAACGTTAATCATCAATTTATTTCAGAAGAATTAGGCTTTCAAATGGGTACTTTTGTTCGCCAACATAAAGCAGGAAAAATTATTTATGCTCCTATTGATGTTCAATTTGATGAAGATAATTTGTTACAACCTGATATTATTTTTATTGCTGTTAGTCGTTATCACATTATTGAAAACAAAAAAGTACAAGAAGCTCCTAATTTAGTAGTAGAAATTTGGTCGCCTTCCAATCAAAAAAAGGAAAGAGAAATGAAGTATAAAACCTACGAAAATCAAGGCGTAACCGAATACTGGCAGATTTTTTCCAAAAAACAAGAAGTAAAAATAGAGGTTTTAGATGAAGAAGGAAAATATCAGCTCTTTTCAGAAGCTAAAAAAACAGGAAGAGTAAAATCCAACGTTTTAGATGGTTTTGAGATAGAAATACAAACTCTTTTTGAAGAAATAAAAAAATAAGAAACCTTTTTTTCAACAAAGTACGTACTAGACAATGTAAAGCAATTATTCTCACACCTCAACTATTTTTCAAATTAACTATGAATTATTCTTCTATCAATTTAATTATTTTATTTACTCTGACCTTATTTACTTTTTGTAGATGTGGAGGAAGTGGCAAAATGCACGGCGAAACAAGTGGAAGTTTTGAAATGAACTCCGATTACAGCTACGAAGAAACCAAAAATGGCGAAGTAGTGGCAAGCAAAGAAGCACACGACAGAAAAGCAGGAGGTTTTGAAAATGAATTTGATGTAGAATTTGGTAACGAAGATGACACCACAAGCAAAAAAGAATTAGAGGCAAAAGTAGCAGCCAAAAAATTAAATCATCAAAAAAACTGCACTTCATCTATTGATAAAAACAAATTTGAAAATATAAAAGCAGTTATCGAAGATGAGTTTACAGACAAAAGCAAATTAGCAGTCAGCAAACAATTAATCAACGACGAATGCCTAAGTTCGTACCAAATTGCAAATGTAATGGAACTTATGAATATGGATAAATATAGAATAGAATTTGCCAAATTTGCCCTTGGACGAATCACCGACAAAGACAATTTTCGTACTGTAAAAGAAACACTTAGCTTTGCTAGTAGTAAGAAAAAACTTGAATCATTTTATCAAAGAAATCAATAGTTTTAATTCATAATCACTTCGAAGTTGTTTAATAAATGAGTTTTGTGCGTATTTTTGTTGGTGTCGCTACGCTAAAAGACCAACAAAGGTTGAATTATTTTTTCTTAGAATTGGATTTACAAACCCAATTCTAAGGAAAAATATACATTCTTAAACAACTTCGCTTTATAAATAAAATGGGACAAAATATATTTTGTTTTTTTCAGCAAAATCTAAAACCCAAAACGCAGACGAAGCCCAAAATTTTTGCCCATTCCAGTCTTTATTTCATTTTGCAAACTTGGATTGACTGCCCAAACAGCATCTACTCGCAAGACTTTCAAAATGTGTTCGAAACCTACACTAATCTCTGTATAATTTGGTGAGTTTGGTGTATAAAGATAATGCGCTCCTGCCACAAATTGCCATTTTAATTTTTTGATAAGTGGAACTCTATTCATCAAATAACCATTAAAATGATGCTCTGCATGAAATTCTGCAAAATTATCCGTCGTGCTATACTGATAATAAGGCAATAACAAAAACTGACGCAAACGAGATTGAGCCAAAAGCAAAGGCGAAGTTTGAAAGTGAAAATTATCAACAAAAGAAGTATAATTATTCCATAAAAACGTACCTGCTTGTGCTTCATAATTTAGCGAACCAATCACTCCCAAACTAATATCATCTTTTATATTTAAGGTGAGCTGCCCAAAATCTGTCTTGCTCTCAAGAAGAGTTGGGATTCCTTGTGTATAAGTCAATACAAAAGTTGGATATTTGCTCGAAATAGTAACTCTTTGCTTTGGACGTAAAATATATTTTTCTCCAATACGATAACGAAACTGCGCCTTCAAAATAAAAGCATTATGCTTTTCGAAAAAGACATTATTTCCATCAAAATCAGTAGGCATATTTTGTGTAAATTCTATTTCATCTCTATTAAAATAAGGTTTTAAGGTTGGGTTTGCATTTTGAAGAGGAATGCGCTGCTCAAAATTTGCTTGTAAATGAAAAAATGCACCATCAAAAATACGTGTTCCTCCTGTAATTTTGGCAAAACGTTTTTCATATAATTTTTGATAATTTTCTTCTCTAAAAAGTGTATAAATTCCATTTGTAAATGGCGAAATGGCATTAAAATCAAATTGTTCTACAAAAATCCCTCCTCTCAAATTAATATAACTATAATTAATTTGATTAAAACGATGATGAAAACTTCCTTTTGCATAAAACTTATTACTACTAAATCCATAACGCCCATCTAAATTAACTCGGGTTGTGCTAAAATCTTTTTTTCTAAATTTTGTCAAACTTACTCCTGCATTCAGAACATACCCTTCTACCGTATTGGCTTGAATATTTTGAGTAATCGGAACAAAATTAAAGGTTAATTCTCTTTTTCGGTTTCGATAGGTATAGCCTGTCAGTAAGTCCAAAATTTTGAATTTATTTGATTTTCTATCCATCGAATCCAAATAAATAGGGTCATTTTGCGCCTTTTCTATACTATCACTTCGTACATAATGTTCACTTTCTTTGCTTGTAAGAGGCACAGGGCGAATATTTTGCCAATATTCTGCACTTTTCAAATTAGAACTATCCGAAATAATTGATATGTTTTTATCAAAAAATTTGCGTTCCAAGACCACCGATTCTAATTCTTTTTTCAAACTTGAAACAGAATCCTTATTTGTATTATTAGCTGTTTCTTTATTTTCTTCTTCATTTTTATTGTTTTCTATCGTATTATTTTTTATTTCTTCATTTTTATTATTGTCTTTTATTTTTTGTCTTTTTGATACGGATAAATTAGGCAATTTCTGTCCTTTTGCATCAACTTTTAATTGTAATTTGGTAAAATTCGGAGTTATATCATAATTAGAAAAACTTCCTGTATAGTTGCCATGTCCTGCTACTTTTGCTCCCATCATTGCCACCGAATAATTAAAAGAAAAAGCCTGTGTACTGCAGAGCCAAATATCTTCATTATTTCTTTTGGCAACAGGTACAAAGGTCTGTTTGATATTCAATTTATCAATAAATTCTATTCCCACATCTTTCGAAACCTCCAAATCTGTACTATGAACTCGCCACGTACTATCTTGAATATAAATTAGTCCACCAAACAAAGGTTGCCCTTTTGAGCGAGGAAAAACACGTATTTTATGCACATTTACGCCCTTATCTATAAATTCTCCTTCGTGCTGGTACTCATAATACAACATCGCACCTGCTGCAATAGGCGAAACAAATGGACGCTCTCCAATCGGCGCATTAATGGTATTTTCATAAATATCAAAACTCAAATACAAAGCACTATTCCACGAAAAACCACCTCTATCGCCACTTACTTTCGAAGAAATAACTACTTCTTTTCGCTTGTTTGGAGCAAGAAAATAATACTTTGAAACCGATTCTGAAAAGTACACAATTTTATTTTTCTCCCATTCTTTTCTAAATTCTTCCATCTCATCATCTTCTAATATTTTGGGTACTTTAAATTCATCTAATTTTTGTACATTTTTTATATAAACATTACAAGAAAATGCTTTGTTTTGAGTTCTGTAAAACTCACGTTTTTTTTGTGCTTGACGAATAACAGCATAAGCAGGGTCTTCTCCATTTGGCGTAATGACAACTTCTTTCAGACCGATTGTAGAAGATTTCATAACTACATTTAATTCAATATTTTTTCCATTTTTGATAATAATGGTATGCGTTTGAGATTGAAAACCAACATAGCGAAAAACAATTTGATGTGTTCCTTCTTCTAAATCCAAAAAATAACTTCCCTCTTGATTTGTTGTTGTTCCATAGGTTGTGCCTTCTTCATAAACAGTCAAAAAAGGCATGTTTTCGCCATCAGACGAGGTTACTTTTCCAAAAAGGCGAGCAGCATGCGAATCAAATGAAAAGAAAAAAGAAAGAAGAAACAGCAGTAAAATCGAAAAATAACGCATCAAATTAGTTTGTTAAGAAGGTAAATGAGCCTTTTATTGTACTCTGTTCTTTAGACTACAAACAAATTATAAATGTTGCTTGTAGTCTTGTTTTTTTAAGGAACATTAAGAAAAACAAAAACGAGTTTAAACATTTCTGTTCAAACTCGTTTTTGTTTTGAATAGCTATTTTTTGATTAATTTATTTCAAATTAATTTTTCTACTCAAATAATTTTTTCCTTGACGAACTACAAGCGTATAAGTATCCTTGCCATTGACAGCCAAATCAATTTCTCCTTGATATGTACCAGAAAAATCTACTAAAGATTCAAAATAAATTATATTTTCTTCCGAATCATAAACTTCAATATAGGTTGTTTCTTTGTCTGTTTTGTTTTCTGATAACGAAAAATCTAATACAAATTTTCCTTCTTTAGTTTGTGGAGTTATTTTGACAGAATTTTGAACAGTTTTATCAAATGAAGTTGTAGTTTCTTTTTTCATTTTATCAGACAAGTTTGGGTTTAATTCTGTATTTAATTCCGAAAAATTGCGTTCTACCTGTCTATTCCCTTTATAAGGACGGCTATTTTGATTCATAATTCGAATACGTGGTGAAGCATTATTGATATGAATTTCGCCTAATCCTTCTGCAAGAGTTTCCAAATCTTGTGTAAAATCTTCATCAATTTCAATTCTGATTTGAGTCAATTCTTCGTTTGCCTCCTCTAATCCTTGCCTTGCTTCTTCCATAGCGATTTCAATTTCTTCATTTGCCTCTTCCCAATCTATACTTTTCAATTCTTTAAAAGCATTTTTGAGTTCTCCTTTTAATTGTTTTAAGTCAATTTTTATATCTTCGGTAAGCCCATGCAATTCGCCTTGTTCGATGATAATTACTCGCCTGTGGTTTGTTTTTTTATTTGTATGATTATTTTTTTTAGTTCTTATTTCTATCTCTACTTCTTCAGTTTTTTGGGCAAAACTTAATACAGGAAACATAAAAAGAACAAAAAATAGAGCGGGAATGAGAGATGATTTCATAATAAAAACTTAAATTATATTAGGGTATTTTGATATGTGATTCAAATACAAAGACAGTCTTTTTATTGAAAGGTTGCATGTTTTTTAAAAACAATAATGCTTAATCATTTTTTTAACGTTTATTAAAATTATCAATTTTATATAGCTTCATTTACAAATCAGTAGTTCTTTTCAATATCATCTTTGTTTTATAACAACAAAAACGTATCTTTACTTAAACCCTAAATAATCAAAAGATAACCACCAAAAAAGCTATGGGATATTACAATTCGAAACAATTTGCAGAAAGACTTGATGAGTTTTTGAGAGGAAATATTTGTCCGATTACAAGAAAACCAATGAAACCTTGTGATGTAAATTACAAATCTGGATATAGTAGTTTTCATTATGTTTGTGAAAGCATACATCCAGATGTAAAAATTGCTCTTTCGGGTTCGCTTCTTTCAAATGAAGACAAATTGTACGACCAATTAAAAAATAATGCCACTCTACAAAAAGAAATTATAGAAAAAATAAGACAGCACAAAGGAGAAGAATTTATGATTGCGACCTATACAATTCGTGATGTTTTGGAAGGGCAAAAAGAAGATGTTTAAGATTTATTTTTTAATGATTTACAGATTCTATTTGTGTATGTGTTTTGAAAGTTTTAAGTTTGGTAATACTTCCATAATTTATCGAAATTGAAAAAGCATTTCGAAGAGGAATCTGTAAGACATGGCATAAAATAGAGCGAATCACTCCAGCATGACAAACAACAAAAATAATTGTATTTGGCTCTGCTATTTTAGTTTTACTTTCTATTTTGTTTTGCCAAAAATCTATTACACGTTTGTTCAATACCTCAAAACTTTCTCCATCAGGGACACATTCAGTTACAAAATTATCTGTCCATTTTCTTAGTTGAGTTTCATTTATTTGATTCCATTTTTTGAGTTCCCATTTGCCAAAATTCATTTCTTTCAATTTTCGGTTTTTCTTTACTTTGAAAACAAAATTATTTTGATTTTTTATATTCAAATCATTTTTCAAGTCATTTGCCAAAACCTGACAACGTTTTAGAGGACTTGTATAAATTATTATTTCTGTTATTTTTTCTTTATTTTTTTGTAATTGTATTTCAATTTTGTCCAACAAAATTTGTTTTTCCCTTTGATACGAATTAGCTAATTCTATATCTGAAAAACCATAACAAATTCCTTTTTCTATTTTTGGCTTTGTATGTCGAATAAGATAAACCAGCATACTCTTAGATATTTTCTAAATTTAAAAAATTGGTTGTAATAATTTTGTCAGGCTACTTATTTGAAAAATATTATAATCAATATTAAAACTGCACTGTTTCTCAAAAATACTTTTTTTTGATTAAATTTTGAAATACATTTCTATTCTTAAAAAAATAATTAGTAAAAATCCTAAAAATCTGTTTTCTTTGAACTATGATAAATAATTCCCAAAATAGTTTACAAAAAGATTTGCGTTTGGCTGCCATAGATATTGGTTCGAATGCCTTACGCCTGCATATTAGTAGAGTTCGTTTTTCTGAAAAAGATAACTTTCCTAGTTTTAAAAGAATAGAACAAATTCGCTTTCCCTTGCGTTTGGGAACGGATGTTTTTAGCCTTTCTCATAAAATTAGTTTTGCAAAAGAAGAAAAATTCTTGCAAGTAATGAAGGTATTCAAAGATGTGATGAAGGTTTTCGAAGTCGATGATTATATGGCTTGTGCAACTTCTGCGATGAGAGAAGCAAAAAATGGAAACCAAATTGTTGAGCGAGTAAAACAAGAAGTTGGGATTCCAATCAATATTATTAGTGGTGATATGGAAGCAGAATTGATTAATAAATCAATTTTGAATTATGTTTCGACTGACAACTTTGTTCATATTGATGTAGGTGGTGGAAGCACAGAAG
Organism: uncultured Cytophagales bacterium; assembly: GCA_937136415.1. GTDB lineage: Bacteria > Bacteroidota > Bacteroidia > Cytophagales > Bernardetiaceae > Bernardetia. Next base: position 7,411 of record CAKZOK010000182.1, read on the forward strand.
TAAACATTTATCATAATTTGGAAAAAATAGAGGCACATTCCTTTGATATGGGTTCGGTGCGTTCTATCACAACCGACAAAAAAACAGCGACCAAAGAATATCTTGAGAAAGAAAATCAGGCTCTCAAAAATTGGATTCAGAAAGCCATTAAGCCACTTTCTACACCTGTAAATGCAGTAGGAACAGGAGGTAATATAAACAAACTTTATGACCTTTCGAAAAATTCAAAAAATGGCAAACTACTGACTATCAAAGAGATGGAAAGATTATATAAAGAACTAAAGAAAAGAAATTATCAAGAAAGAATCCGAGATTTTAGTTTGAATGATGATAGAGCTGATGTAATTATTCCTGCAACAGAAATTTATTTGAAAGTAATGAAGGCAGCCAATATAAAAGAAATCGTAGTGCCTAAGGTAGGTTTGAGAGAGGGAATTATTCAATATTTGTATGAAAAAAATAATATTGCTCACTAATTTTTAGACCCTCCGAAAATATTTTTTAAAAGCTAATCTATCAAACTATTTAATGGTTTTGGATTAGCTTTTTTTGATGACAAAAATTCACAAAAATCAATAAATCATCTAACAAAGTCTTAAAAATGAATGTTTTGAAAACGATAACTTTAAAAATTAAAAAAAATCCAATTATGAAAAATAAAACAAAAAATCCTTTCTTTCTTTTACTTTTGATGAGCCTTTCAAGTATTTTTATGGGTGCGTGTTCGCCAAAACAAAATGCTCAAGCAAGAGATTTCAAAAATTTAAGAAACTCAAAACAAGATAAAAATAATACAGAAATAAATACTAAAAAAAATATGACAAATATAAATGCAAAATTAGATACTGCCACTTTAGGAGCTGGTTGTTTTTGGTGTATTGAAGCTGTTTTTCAACGTTTGGAGGGCGTGGACACGGTTATTTCGGGCTACACAGGTGGGCATGTTCAAAATCCAACATACAGAGATATTACTTCTGGAATGTCAGGACATGCCGAAGTGGCGCAAATTACCTATAACCCAGAAATTATTTCTTTTGATGAATTATTAGAAATTTTTTGGGCTACACACGACCCAACAACACTAAACAAACAAGGAAATGATGTAGGAACTCAATATCGTTCAGCTATTTTTTATCACAGCCAAGACCAAAAGCAAAAGGCTGAATTTTATCTAAAAAAACTTAGTCAAGAAAAGATTTTTGATAAACCAATCGTTACCGAAATTACAGCTCTATCAAAATTTTATGTAGCCGAAAATTACCATCAAAATTATTATAATAATAATAAATCTCAAGGATATTGCTCCTTCATAATTAATCCAAAAATAGAAAAGCTCAAAAAAATATTCCCCAACAAAGTCAAAAAAGAATATATTAAGTAATTTTCATGATGAATTACAAATACAACTCATTGTTTAATTTGATTGATTAAGCAATGAGTTTTTTTATTTTAAATTTATTAATTTTCCAATTTTTTCAAAATTCTGACAAGCAAAATCTCTATTTCTGAAATAGAAATATTCAATAAGTTTCCTATTTTTTCATTCTCCCAACCCAAAATATGATGTAATAAATAAGGCAACTTATCTTCAAAAGAAAGTTCATGTATTTTTTGCCAAAGCTGGCTGTCACCCAAACTATCAAAAAAAATTGTGCCTTGTTTTGCTATTAAATATTCTTTTTTTATCTCCTCATTTTTTATTTTGGTATTTAGTAGATAAAATATTTCCTCTTGCCATTTTTTAGATGTATTTTTATAGGCTTCTACTATCAAATCCGAAATTTTGTTTGAAGAAACATCTAATAAGAGCAAAACTTGAACAATCTTTTTTAATTCTTCGTTTTGAGTACTGAAAGGCAGATTTATCATGCTTTTTAATAATTATATTTTTACTTCAAATTTACTCAAAAAATCAACTAGAAACAGCATTTTATAAAAATGTTATGATTTCAACTAATTATACCCAATTATTGATGAATTTGAAGATTTATTTCATAATTGCTCTCTACTACAACCACCAAATTTTATCTATTATCATTTTACAACCAACCCATGAAAATCAAACTTATTTACTCCAAAAAAACTCTCTTTTTTTTAGTTGTTAGCTTTTATTTTATCCATTTTTTCTCTTTTGCTCAAAAAAAAGAGAATGATTATATCAATAATTTAACCCAAGTATTTCAAGAAGATTGCTTCAAAGACAGTTTTCATGGCTTTGTTTTGTATGATTTGGATAGCTCAAAATATCTTTTTGAATACAATGCCGACAAATATTTTACACCAGCTTCAAATGTCAAAATAGCCTCTCTTTTCGCTGCTACAAAAATTTTGAACAAACATTTGCCTTCTCTTAGTTATTTTGAAAAAGGAGATTCTCTTATTTTTTGGGGAACTGGCGACCCTACTTTTTTACACCCTATTTTCAATAATTCTGCTGTCATTGATTTTTTATTATTGAAATCCAAAAACAAAAAACTTTATTTTTCGACCACCAATTATGATGACCACCCTTTTGGCGATGGCTGGGCGTGGGAAGATTACCGAACCACTTATGGAATAGAAAAATCAGCGTTTCCAATCTATGGAAATGCCGTATATTTTGAAGCCGACCCTTCTTGCGAAGTAGAAGTTTTCCCTCCTTTTTTTCAAGATTTGATAACTGAAAATAGCAAAGTAAAAACAAAAAGTTTTAGAATAGAAAGAAAATTAGGCATAAATTCTTTTGAATATAATATTGGAGATTTGTATTACAAAAATGGAAAATCATTTCCTTTTCACGCAACACCAAAGCTCATAACAACATTGCTAAAAGACAAATCAGGGCTAGAAATCACGCATATAGATTACCCAATGCCCGAAAATACAGCCACATTTTATACAACCAAAGCAGACAAAATGTATAAACGAATGATGCAACAAAGTGATAATTTTTTGGCAGAACAAACACTTTTGATGTGTTCGGCAGAGCTTTTCGGAACGCTCTCTAGCCGAAGAGTAATTGAATATTTAGATGCAAATTATTTCAATAAATTTTATAATAAACCTCGTTGGGTTGATGGTTCTGGGCTTTCTCGTTACAATCTTTTCACGCCTCGCAATTTTGTAGAAATGCTCAAATCTATTCGAAAAGATATGGGAGAAAAAAAATTATTTGAAACTTTAGCTATCGGAGGAGAAGCAGGAACTTTGCGACGTAGGTACGAACTTTCTAAAAACTCAAAACCTTTTTTGTATGGTAAAACAGGAACAATTAGCAATAATCATTGCTTGAGTGGTTTTATAGTTACCAAATCGGGTCGCAAATTTTGTTTTTCATTTCAAAATAATCATCATAGAGAATCTTCAAGAACAATAGGAAATAAAATGGAAGAAATTCTGACAACTATTTATAAAAAATATTAAGACTAAAGTTTTGACAATTCAAAAAATATCAAAATGAAAAATACACTTATTTATTTAATTGGAATGCCAGCTTCGGGCAAATCTACTTTTGGAAAACTACTTGCTCAAAAATTAAATTATAGTTTTTTGGACTTGGATTTTTTGATAGAAAAAAATAATAACACTACCATTCCACAAATTTTTGAAAAAAAAGGAGAGGCTTATTTTAGAAAAATAGAAAAAAAAACGCTTCAAAAAACCTTTAATTTGGAAAAAACTATTATTGCAACAGGTGGAGGAACACCTTGTTTTTTTGATAATTTACAAAAAATAAAAGAACATGGAATCGTTTGTTTTCTGAATATTGAATTAGAAATTTTGGCAAAACGGACTTTTGAAACACAACAAAAACAAAATGATAACCGTCCACTTTTTAAAGATGCAGCTTCTTTTGAAGAATTATATACATTAATTTCTCAAAAATGGGGAGATAGAAAAAAATTTTATCAGGAGGCTCATTTTGAAATAAAAAATAATGATTTGAATGAATTTTTTGAAAAAATTGAGAAGATATTATAAAGAAAAAAATTTTATTCTCTATTCCTCTGCAAGTTCTGCATTTGGTAAATCAAGTTATTTTGTTTCTCAAAAGCAAAACTGAACCCACCAAAACAGGCAAACCAATATTGATAATCCAAAGTAAAAAAGTAATTGTAACAACTTTTTCTTCTCCCAAACTACCAAAAAAATAAAGTGCTGTCGCTTCTCTCACACTCAACCCAACCACAAAACCTCCCACTGGCAGCACCGATTTTGCAGCAAATAAAAGACTAGAACCTACAATTATTTTTTCAATCGATAATAAAAAACCAGCAGCTTTGAATATCAAAATCATCTGAATCATAAAAACAGTATAACGAAGCAACGCCAAAAAAGTAGCTTTTAGAATCTCTTTTTGAGAATATTGACTAGCAAAGTATAAATTATTTTGCACCCAGTTGGTGATGTAACTGACCGTTTTTAAGGTCTTAGAAAAATAATATTTTTTTTCTATTACTTTTTGTGTCTTTATGGGAGGCAATTTTTTATAAAAAAATATTCCTACTAAATAAATTAATATCCAAAACACAAAAAGTAAAAAAGTAATCAACTTACCAAGTTCTAAAAACTGACTTATTCCAAAGATTCCTCCCAGCATTGTAGCCCAAAATTGTAATCCTCCATTTACCATCAAAGCAGCAGCCGAATCAAAACGATTTTTTTGAGGTAGTTTTTTTGCTCTACCCAAATAATTTCCCAAAGGCAGAAAAGTAGCCAAAGAAAGCCCTACCCAAACTGCCTCTAATGATTCTAATAAATTTATTTTTGCTAATGATTTTATCAAAATTTGCCATTTTTTGGCTTCTAAAATCCAATTTGTGAACATTAATGCAAAAACTATTAACAAAATCACTCTTTTTTTTTGCAATTCATTCCATAAATTGGTTATTTGTAAAAAAAACAAATTATGATTTTTGATTTGTGAATATAAATAAATCCAAGCCAAAAACATCAATACAAAATTGAGTACTCTAAATAGTTTTTTTTGATTTTCTTTAGTAATATATTTTTTCATTCACTAATTTTAAAAGTAGAAGTCAATTCATAAACAAAAAACGCACTACTTTTAATTTATGTATTTATTTTCTAACAGTTTCGAAGCTGTTATCTATATTATGAAACCAACTTCTTTTGACCAAATTATATTAGGAATAGACCCTGGGACTGTCGTTTTGGGATATGGCGTTTTAGGAATCAAAGATGATAAAATGTATTTGATTCAATTTGGGGTTATAAAATTAGCCCAATGGAAAGACCATTATGTACGCCTGCAAAAAATTTTTGATAGAATAAGTATGATTGTTGAAGAGTTTGAACCTCAACAAATGGCTTTAGAAGCTCCTTTTTTTGGCAAAAATGTTCAATCTATGCTCAAACTAGGCAGAGCGCAAGGAGTTTGTATGGCTGCTGCACTTTCTCGTGGAATTATGGTGGAAGAATATGCTCCCCGAAAAGTCAAACAAGCTGTTACAGGAAAGGGAACAGCATCAAAAGAACAAGTCGCAAGTATGTTACAAAGTCTGCTTGCTTTTGATGAAATTCCAGACCTTTTAGATGCCACAGATGCCGTTGGTGTTGCTGTTTGCCATTATTTTCAACAAAATGCTCTACTTCCAAAAAGTAGTTCATGGTCTGCATTTTTAGAAGAAAATCCTGATAGGGTGAAATAAATTATGAAGTCAGAGACAAAAAATATATTTTTTCTCTAAGAAATAGAAATTACTTACTGTAAACTACTTTTTTTGTTTTTTCAATTTACTGACAATTACTAATTTACATCTGTGCTTTTTAATTTGCTTGGCAGCTTTGACACATCATAATTAATACTGAGATTCAATTCTAAAAAGAAATAAAATCTTGAGGATTTACAGGGTTTCCTTCATACCATAACTCAAAATGCAAATGAGGTCCGTCTGTAAGCTCACCCGAATTTCCAATTACAGCAACTGGGTCGCCAGCTTTTACTATTTCACCTACTTTTTTGAGCAAAACAGAATTATGTTTGTAAAAAGAAACTAATTGATGCTTGTGCTGAATAGCCAATGTATGTCCAGAATCTTGCGTCCAAGAAGATAAAATAACAGTTCCGTCAGCAGCAGCCTTAATCACTTCATTTTTTGGAGCAACTACATCAACGCCAAAATGCGAACTCGCCGAATTGTACTTATTGGTAACAATTCCAGAAATGGGCGCAAAAAATAAAACTTGTTGTAACTCACTTTTTGAAGTACGCAACCCTTTAGTTTTAGAATCTTCTTTTTCAAATTGTTTTCTGAAAGCCAAATCAATAGAATCAATTTCTCCCAAATCTAAATCTGCAGAATTAATTGTAGTAGAAGCAGAATCTTCTGAAATATCATTTGTAGGAATTTGTCCTCCCAAAACCTGTCTTATATTTTCATAGTAAGCATTCTGTTGAGCAACTAATGCTTCTAAAGAATCTGATTTTTCCATCAATTTGAAAAGCCTAGCTTGAGGATTTTCAGAGGTAGAAATTTGATAATTTGCAATCGTTTTTGCTATAAAAAAAGATGGAATAAAAATGAGTAAAACAAAAGCAGCCAATACAACAACAACTTTTGCAAAATTAAAACGAATTGTTCTTATTTCTTCAAAATTTTCTTCATCACGAAAGACCATCAAATAATGATATGTAAACCATTGCCAAAATGTTTTTTTATTATTCATTGCTACAAATATTGCGTTACTCTGCAACTTAAATTCTACAAATAAAACTAAACTACTACTATTGTGTTTTATCTACTTAAAAGGAAAGTTGTTTGGATTTTTTTTATCAATTATTCAAAATCAATCACAAAAATACGCATTTTTCAAATCATATTAAAACTATAAAAAAAACTTACCAATTATGAAACATAAAACAAATGTCAGTTATAGCAAGGAACTCATCAGATTGCAAAGAGAACTCGTCAAACTTCAATTTTGGGTAAAAGAAAAAGGCTTGAAAATGGCTATTGTTTTTGAAGGAAGAGATGCAGCAGGAAAAGGAGGGGCAATAAAAAGAGTTTCTGCAGCTCTAAATCCTCGTTTTTGTAAGATTGTGGCTTTAGATAAGCCCAACGAAAAAGAATCTACGCAATGGTATTTTCAACGCTATGTTTCTCATTTGCCATCAGCAGGAGAAATTATTTTGTTTGATAGAAGTTGGTATAATCGTGCAGGAGTGGAGCGTGTAATGGGTTTTTGTACGGAAGAAGAGTATCAAGAATTTTTGCGTTCTTGTCCAGAATTCGAAAATATGCTCATTCGTTCGGGTATTATTTTGGTAAAATATTGGTTTTCTGTAAGCCCAGAAAAACAAAAAGAACGCTTTGACGACCGAAATGAAACTCCTAGAAAACGATGGAAATTGAGTGGAATGGATTTGGAAGGACGAAAAAAATGGCACGAATATTCAAAGGCAAAAGATGTTATGTTTGCTCACACAGACACAAAAAACTCGCCTTGGAATGTCATAGATTCTGACCACAAAAAATCGGCTCGTCTGAATTGTATTAGTCATATTTTGAGTCAAATAGAATATGAAAATATATTGCCAAACGAAGTAGAAATTCCAGATATTGATGAAACAAGTAATTATGTAAGAACGCCTATTGACGAGCAAAAATTTGTGCCTAAAATTTATACAAAAGAGAGTTTTAAATAGAAAGATTAGATATTTTTCATCAAAAGCAATAAAAATACAGATTACCCAATAACTACTCAAAAACCCCTACTCTTTTGGCTTCTTCTGGGTTCTGTTTTTTGAGTAATACAAAATCACTATACTGGGTAATGATATTGAATTTCAAAAGTAGATTTGCAGCATCTTCGCTTTTTTGATAGAGTTCTTCGTGTTTTTTTATGTAAATAGCAGTATGCCTTTCTTGGTCTAGCTTGAAGTATTCTTGCATAATATCATTATCCACTTTTTCTCGTTCTTGGTCTGATAAAGCCTTTTTCTCTTTTCCCATTTCTACAAACTGGATAACATATTCGTCAAACCATTTTTGTAATTGTGAATGGGTTTCAGTTATATTATTTTCATTTTTATACAAAAGGTCATAGATTTGGTCATTTATTTGATTGGCAAGACTCATAATTCGTTTTCCTAAAGGAGTTTCGTTTTTCATATGATTTTTTAAATAAATGCTAAAAATTGTGTCGGTTCAAAAGATTCTATTCATAAAAACCTTTATTTGTGTCTTCATTATTTCTAATTTTTTTGCTATATCTCATTCGTGATGCCTTTTCTTTGCTAAACATTTTTTTGATGTCTTTATCATTTGCTTCAAATTTCATTGTATTATTTATAGAAATTGAAGCTGCAAATTTTTCAACATCGTGATTTGCACCAATATAAGTAAATGTCCAGTTTTCTGATTTTAATTCTTCAACCATTTTTTTGATAGTTGCTCCATTGTATTCCTTTGAAGAATTTTCTTCTCCATCTGTCAAAATTGTAACCAAAACATTATAGTCTGAATGTGTTTGGGTTATTTTGCGAAGCTGCGAAATACTATCTCCCATTGCATCAAAAAGAGGTGTTCCTGCTGTTGGATTGTAATCTTTTTTAGTAATCTCTCTTAGTTTTTCTACCTTTTCATTTTCTAAAAGTGTATTTGTTTTTAGAGAATTAAAGGTAACAAATGTAATAAAATGTTCTTGCTCTGGATATTCTTTTGCCACTCCTTTTACTGTCTGAACTACTTCATTGAAGCCACTAATAATTGTATTTTTGATAGAGTTCATTGAGCCACTTTCATCAAGAATAATGAGGTTAAATACCTTATGTGTTTTGCTGTTTTTATCTAAATTTAACATGGTTATTTAATTTGGTTTGGTTTGGTTTGATAAGTAAATTTTCAATCAATAAGATACAAAAATTATTAAACTTTAAGAACATTTAAGCTATTTAACAGTTTGTATACAAAATCATAATTCAATCTAAATAAAAACTTATGTCAAATAATGTAAAAGCCTTCGGAACAGAGGCAAAAGATAAGCATTTAAAAGAAATGACTATCGAAAGAAGAGAAGTAACTGCAAAAGATATTGAAATAGATATTTTGTATTGTGGCGTTTGTCATTCTGATTTGCATACAGCTAGAAATGATTGGGGAGGAACAATGTACCCTTCCGTTCCAGGGCATGAGATTGTGGGAAAAGTTACAAAGGTGGGTAATGAAGTAAGCAAAATTAAAGTAGGTGATTATGCTGCTGTGGGCTGCTTAGTAGATTCTTGCCAAACCTGCGATAGCTGTAATCAAGATTTAGAGCAGTACTGTGAAAATGGATTTGTTGGGACATATAATGGAAATAATAAATATTTAGGAGGACATACTTTTGGTGGATATTCTGAAAAAATAGTTGTAGATGAAAATTTTGTCTTGAAAGTACCTGCGAATTTGGATTTGGCTGCTGCTGCGCCTTTACTTTGTGCAGGTATTACCACTTGGTCACCATTGCGTCATTGGAATGTAAAAGAAGGTAGTAAAGTTGCTGTTGTTGGTTTGGGAGGTCTTGGACACATGGCAATCAAATTAGCTAAAGGTTTGGGCGCAGAAGTTACACTTTTTTCTCGCTCACCTAATAAAGAAGAAGATGCCAAAAAATTAGGTGCTGATGCTGTTATTATCTCAACAGAAAAAGCTCAAATGAAATCGATAAATGGAAAATTTGATTTAATTATCGATACAGTGCCTTATGACCATGATTTGAATCCATATATTTCAACACTTAATATAAATGGAACATTAGTTTTGGTAGGATACTTAGGAAATCTTGAAAATATTATTAATACTGTTCCGATGATTTTGGGCAGAAAATCTGTTGCAGGTTCTTTGATTGGTGGAATCAAGGAAACACAAGAAATGTTGGATTTTTGTGGCAAACATGATATTGTTTCTGAAATTGAAATGATTGATATGCAAAATATCAATGAGGCTTATGAAAGAATGCTAAAAAGTGATGTTCGTTATCGTTTTGTGATTGATATGAAATCATTGAAGTAGCTTTTAGTGATAAATTATGAATTAACCCACGAATAAATTCGTGGGCTTTATTTTTTTAATATAAATAGATTCTAACTTTGACAGCCCTTTCAGAAGACTGACAATAGTTTGTAAAATGAGTGTTTTCAAGCTCAACTATTGTCAGAGTTATTTTAGATTACCAAAAAACTCCTGACAAAATTTTACAAAAATTAATTTTAAAAAAATAAATCACTTTAGAATACTGGACATGAGTTAAAAAGTTGTTGGTGTCGCTACGCTAAAACACCAACGAACGGTGTTTTTCCCTGTTCTGTGACTCACAGAACAGCAAATACATCTAGTGTCCAGTACTCTAAAATCACTTACCAATCAGTTATGGTATTTTTACAAAGCAATTTCCTTCAAAATTTCATAAAAACGATAACAATCCATAAAAGAATTATACAAAGGAATTGGCGCAATACGAATAACATTAGGTTCTCTCCAATCCGAAACCACTCCCTTTTTAGTTAGGATTTTGTGATACTCTTTTCCTTGTTTGTCAAATACTAACGACAACTGACAACCTCTATCATTTATATTTTTTGGTGTAATAATTTTAATATTAATTTTTGATTGTTCTTTGTTAAAATGCTCTATCAAAAACTCCATATATGCTGTTAGCTTTTCACTTTTTTGTCGTAAATTCTCAAAACCAGCTTCTTCAAAAATATCTAAAGAGGCTCTGTGTGCAGCCATTGGCAAAACTTGTGAGTTGCTAAGTTGCCAGCCTTCTGCTCCATGCATCGGAACAAATCCTTTTTTCATTTCAAAACGTGCTTTTTCATCATGTCCCCACCAACCTGCAAAACGTGGGAGCGAATCATCATCGGCATATTTTTCATTAATAAAAACTCCTGAAATTCCACCAGCACCCGAATTGAGATATTTGTAACTACACCATGTTGCAAAATCTACCTTCCATTCGTTGAGTTTTAAAGGCACATTTCCTGCTGCGTGCGCCAAGTCAAATCCTGCTGTTGCACCTACTTTGTGGGCTGTTTTAGTTATTTTTTCTAAATCAAAAAATTGTCCAGTATAATAATTTATACCACCAAACATAACCAGAGTCAATTCATCTCCTAATTCTTCTATTTTTTTTGTTATGTCTTCTGTTCTCAAAATTTCTTCACCTTCTCTAGGTTGTATTTCTACAATGGCATCGTTGGGTAAAAATCCGTGAAATTTTACTTGAGATTCGACGGCATATTGGTCAGAAGGAAAAGCACCTCCCTCCATCAATATTTTAAATCGTTTTTGAGTTGGGCGATAAAAAGAAACCATCAATAAATGCAAATTGACAGTCAAATTATTCATTACAACAACCTCATTTTTTTTTGCACCTACAATTTTGGCAGTTTGATTCGTGAGTAATCTATGGTAAGAAAGCCAAGGGTTTTTTCCGTGAAAATGCCCCTCTACACCCAAATTTTTCCAATCTTCTAACTCTTGTTCTATATAATTTTTAGTTGCTTTGGGTTGAAGCCCTAGAGAATTACCACAAAAATAAACAACATCTTGATTGCTTGGATTATTATTTTCTGAAATAGAATTTAAAGTTGGAATCCAAAATTTATCTCTAAAGTGTGCTAGAGCATCTGTTGTGTCTAATTGTTTTGCAAAATCTTTGGTCGTTTCGAAGTTCATTTTTAATGATTAGGTTAATTGAATTATATGAAAAAAATTTAACGATTAAATATAAAAATAAAATTAGTAATAAAGAATGCAAAATTCATAATTGTACCTACAATTCCAATTAAAGGAGCATTAGTTTGTAAGACCTTATTTCCTTTTAATGGTTCTACATAAATAATATCTCCTGGTTGTACATAAAAAAGAGGCGAAGTAAGAATATCATCTTTTGTAAGGTCTATGTAATAACTTTCTAAAGTAGAACCCTTTCTTCTCATAATTCTTATCTTTTGTCGATTTGCTGTAACCAAAGGCTCACCTGCAAGAGCCATAACATCTAAAATAGTTGTCATGCGCATGTTATAGATTGTAATTTGACCTGGGGTGGATACTTCTCCAAGCATAGTTACTTGAAAAGTAAGTAATTGAACCTTCACAATGACTTCTGTATAACGCTCTTCTACTGCCATTTTTATTTTACTTGTAGCTTCATCAACTGTCAGACCAACCACTTGCAGACTGCCTACTAAAGGCACTTGTACATATCCACTATCATTGATTGTATAGCCAGATAAAAGATTATTTCCAACTTGCCCACCTCCTTGTTGCCCTTGAGCTTGTATATTACTTGCTTCAGTTGTTCCTAAATCATACTTGGAAGGGACTATACTTTGTATATTAATACCTAAAATATCATAAGGTTGTAATCTATATGAAGTAAAGTTTAAGGAGTAATTAGAAGGTGTAATACTTTCCATATTTGGATTTTCTTGCTGTTTTCCTTTTAGATAAATCAAATTATTAGTTGGAATGCAACTAGAAACTCCCAAAGCAGATAACAAAAAGAGTAAAAATAAAATAATCTTTTTCATAATAATTTAAGAATAAAATAACTTTCAATACTGTTATTTTACAGATTGGTAGGTAAGTTAATGAGAATTGTTTTGTAACAGTTTTTAAATAAATTATATCTCTAATTTTTTAGTTGTAGAGGTAGCATAAACAAGCTCTAATTTTTCTTGAGTAATGCCATGAAAATATTGAGGTATTTTTGATAAAGGTTTCATAAAACGAGTATAAAATCTGGGTTGCAAATCATTTATTTTCCATGCTTTATAATCTTCTATATTTGCCATTAATCGGTTTCTCAAACTGCTGTTACTTTTTCCTCCTGTACGCATACTAGCCATAATCATAGGCAAATAGGTAACAGAAACTTTATATTTTAAAAGCATACGTAATGTAAGTTCATAATCAGCAGCACTCTTAAAACGTATATCATAAACGCCATATTTTTTATAACATTCTTTTTTTATGAAAAGAGCAGGGTGGGGGGGCATCCAACCTTTATAAAAACTATCAGAATCAAACTCCCCAGATTGCCAATAACGGATTACTTTTTGAGTATTTTCTTTATCTACATATACCAAATCGCCATATACAGCATCCGTTTTTTTTTCTTTAAAAACTTTAACAAAAGAAGAAATTACTTGATTGTTTGGGTAAAAATCATCAGAATGAAGTAATCCAATAATATCTCCACTGCACATACGTATTCCTTTATTAATAGCATCATAAAGACCTTCATCTTTCTCTGAAATAAAACGAGTAATACGACTTTGGTACATACGTATCAATTCAGTAGTTCCATCTGTCGAACCTCCATCGATAAGAATGTATTCCAAATTAGGATAATCTTGATTTAAAACAGACTCAATAGCATCGGCTACCATTGATACATTGTTATAAACCACAGTTACAATGGAAACTTTCAATTTTTTTTAGATTAAGTGTAAAATGTCGAGTTATTTTTATATATCTTTTTTTTGTAGTAACTTATTTTTAGGATAAAAATAAGATTCATCATAACTTATTAAGAAATAAAATTAATTTATTCTAAATAAACTGATACAAAATTGCATTTTTTTATATAAAAATCAACTTTATATACAATATTTTTTTTATTTATGGATAGTAATTGAATGAAATATATTTTGTTTTATTGTATATGATTTTTCTAAATAAATAGTTTTTGAGAAAAAAACCTTATTCTACAAAATAGAATAAGGTTTTTTGAAAGCAGAATGAAAGAATTATTTTTCTTTACAAAATTATGAATTTGCCATTGCTTTGGGTGCGCCAGCCATAATTTCTTCATTTGCAAACTCTGTATATTTTTCAAAATTAGCTACAAAAGCATTCGCTAATTTGTTTGCAGTTGCATCATATTCTTCTTTATTTTTCCACGTATTTTTAGGGTTCAAAATTTCAGTAGGAACATTCGGACACTCATTAGGAATCTGAACACCAAAAACAGCTTGCTCTTCAAAGTTTACATCGTCTAACTTTCCTTCCAAAGCTGCTGTAATCATAGCACGAGTGTAAGAAAGTTTCATTCTTGAGCCTACACCATAGCCACCACCAGACCAGCCAGTATTAATAAGCCAAACATTTACATTCGAATCTTCCATTTTCTTACCCAACATTTCGGCATATTTTGTAGGGTGTAAAGGCAAAAAAGCAGCACCAAAACAAGCTGAAAAAGTACGTTGAGGTTCTGTAATTCCTACTTCAGTTCCTGCAACTTTGGCAGTATAACCCGAAATAAAATGATACATAGCCTGCCCTTTTTCTAATTTAGAAATGGGAGGCAAAACACCATAAGCATCACAAGTAAGAAAGAAAATATTTTTTGGAACACCTCCAATAGAAGGCTCAACTGCATTATCGATATGATAAATTGGATACGCAACACGAGTATTTTCGGTAACCGAAGAATTAAGATAATCTACCTTTCTTGTTCCTTCATGAAAGCGAGTGTTTTCTAAAAGCGCACCAAACTTAACAGCATTAAAAATTTGTGGCTCTTTTTCTTCAGTAAGGTCAATTACTTTTGCATAACAACCTCCTTCAAAGTTAAAGACAGAATCTGGTGTCCAGCCGTGTTCGTCATCTCCAATAAGAGGGCGATTAGGGTCTGCCGAAAGAGTCGTTTTTCCTGTTCCTGAAAGACCAAAGAAAATAGCAGTATCGCCATCTTGTCCGATATTTGCCGAACAGTGCATCGAAAGCACATTGTGTTTGTGAGGAAGTAGATAATTTAAGACAGAGAAAATACCTTTTTTCATTTCTCCTGTATAACCTGTTCCACCAATCAAAATCATTTTCTTAGTAAAATTAACAATAGCAAAATTGCTTTGACGAGTGCCATCTACCTCTGGAACAGCTTCAAACTCGGGTACTTGAAGAATAGTAAAAGTAGGGTCAAATGATTCAAATTCGGCTCTTTCTGGACGAATAAACATATTATGACAAAAAAGATTCGAACAAGCATTGGTATTAATGACACGCAATTTGAGCTGGTAATTTGTGTCAGCACCTGCATAGGCATCACGTACATAGAGGTCTTTTTGGTCTAAAGATGCAATCATTTTTTCCATCAAAGCATCAAATTTCTCTGGAGCAAAAGCAATATTTATATCTCCCCACCAAACTGAATTTTCAGTTTCGGCATCTTTTACAATAAACCTATCTTTAGGAGAACGACCTGTAAATTTGCCTGTATCAAACATTAAAGCTCCTGTTTCGGATAATACAGCTTCTTTTCTGTCTAGTGCATGCTCTACAAGCTCTGCTGCTGGCAAGTTCCAATATACATTTGCTGCTTTTGTAATTCCTAGTTTTTCAATTCCTGATTGATTAGACTTGACTCCGTGTTGTTGCATAATTAATGTCAGATATAAAATTGGTAAAATCAAAAAAGCCAGTTTATTATTCATAATTAATGAAAAATAAGCTGGCAAAGTATCAAAATGAGTATATAATTTTTCTAATAGAAATAATTCTTGTATTTTTTCTAATTAAAGATAAAAGAAGCGTAAATATTTTAGCATTCAAAAATATTCCTGTATTAGTTTTTAATAGAGGAAGAATAAAATCAAATATATTATTTTTTTGATATGATTTTTCAATCCATCTTTTAAGTATATTTGGTTTTTTTTTGAACAAATAAGGCTTCAAAAGCAATAGATACATAAATAGTTAGTTGCTATCAGTACAGAAATAGTACAAAATTAGTTTCTACAAAATCTAAATTGTAATTATTGCGTACAAAGGTACAATTATTTTTATGATGTAGGGCAAAATTCACACCGAAAAAGTTAAATATCTTTATTTCTGTTTTAAAAAGAGTATGAATATTTTTGGATAATTCCTCTTGTATTACTATATCAAAATTGATATTTTTATATACTAAATATTTGATAATATTTAGTTTTATTTTCCAAAATCCAAAACACTATTAAAGCGATACGTTTTGTGAGGTTGTACCGAAACCCCCAATGTTTTGTACTTATTACTCAAACAAATTTTGCGATGTCCTAGGCTTTTCACACCCGAATCGATGAGTAGTTGCATCACAATTTTGAGTGCATCAAATTGCCCATACGAACAGCATTCGCCATAAAAATTAGAAATACAACCCGAATTTGGAAGGCGTGAATGACCGACATAACCTGCTTTTCCTGAAGAAACAGCATGACATTTTGCACCTTCAAATAGATTTTTTTGAGGAGAAAGCACACCAACAGGCTTCATATTTTTCATTGTTCTGTAAAGAGAACCCGTGTAATAATCTGACAAACTCAAATCTTCATGAGAGTTCCATTTTGTATATTTTACTAAAAATGTTTCAGCAAAAAGTGATGGATTAATACGAGCCAAATTGAGATAATAATAAACTAACTTTTCGTTTTCGGTCAAATAACTTGTATTTTGAGCTGTGTAAGCAATGTTATATTTTGAGTTTTTCCATTCAGGAACGATTTCCAAAAACTCTTTTTGATAGGGTTTTATGTCCAATTTTTGATTTGATTGAGTTACAGCTTCTGTATAATCATCGATTGTTTCATCTGTATCTTGATTTTCTTTTATTTCCAAAACTTTTCCATCAAACTTTGTTAGGCGAGCAGAAGTTTCTCCTTTTTGAAGTGTTGGAAGAATAGAAATACCAAAATAAGTTGTTTTATTGGAAAGCAAAATCTGCTTTGCTTGGCTGTTTGATTGTGATTTCAGAATAGTCATCAGAAGTCGCATTCCTGTATTTTCATAATACATTGCAGAAGATGTTCCACTTACTTGAAAGGTTTCACACTTTTCATTTTTATTATAGCAAGCAGTCAGAATGCACTCTTCTCTCATCGGAGAAATTGCAGAAAGAGGACGTATTCTCTTCAATTCAGCAGCTAATTTTTTGGTGTCTTCTCCAAACATAACAACATAACCCAGCGAATTTGCAGTGTTCCAATCTGTACATTTATCTAAAAAAGTTTCTGCAAAAAGTGACGGATTGAGGCGCATTAAATTGAGAAAATAATAAAACTGTTTTTCTTCTTGATTCAAATAAGAAGCATTTTGAGCTGTATTAGCTCTCTTGTATTTTTGTTGTTTCCACTCTGGAACCCATTTTTTAAATTGATTGCATTGAGCAAAAGTTTTTTTTGAAAAACTAAATAATCCTATAAAAAACAGAATAAATATAAATAAATTTGACTTTTTCATAATTGTATTTTTTTTGGTGTACTTATTTTTTTTAGTTTTCAATTTTTTTGCCAAAATCAAATAAAGCAAGAAGTTAGATTGGTAAATTTAGAAGTAAATGTGCATACTGCTAGACATTTTTATTTTGTAACCGTCAATGAGCTTTTCAGCGTCGTTGAGGAAGTTCAAATACTAAATCCTCGTTGATAGCAACGCCTCAACGACGGTTTTGTGTAATAGTATGGTAAATATGAATATTTTTTTAAAGAAAACTACCTTTGTAGATGTTTTAACAAAGCAATACCAATAAAAACAAGTACACACTCCTTCTTAAACAACTTCTTTTTTAAATTATTTCAAAAAAAATAGGAACTTAATTAAACGAATTTCTATTTTTGTATTATGAAAAAACAAATAGACAATCTTATAGACGAGCTTCGTTGGCGTGGAATGTTGCAAGACAGCACTCCAAATACAGAAAAATATTTATTAGACAACAAAATTTCTGGTTATATTGGCTTTGACCCAACTGCTGATTCGTTGCACATCGGAAACCTAGCAACAATAATGCTTTTGGTTCATTTGCAACGTGCAGGGCATACACCTTATGCGCTTGTGGGTGGTGCAACAGGAATGGTAGGCGACCCTTCAGGAAAATCTTCAGAGCGAAATCTTTTAGATGAAAAAACACTTCGCCACAACGAAAAGTGTATTGGCGAGCAGCTTCAAAAATTCTTGGATTTTGAAGGAGAAAATGCAGCCGTTTTAGTCAATAATTATGATTGGTTTAAAGAATTTAGTTTTCTGCATTTTTTGAGAGATGTAGGAAAATATTTGTCAGTCAATTATATGATGGCAAAAGATTCGGTCAAAACACGCCTTGAAACTGGAATTTCAT
Source organism: uncultured Cytophagales bacterium (assembly GCA_937136415.1). GTDB lineage: Bacteria > Bacteroidota > Bacteroidia > Cytophagales > Bernardetiaceae > Bernardetia. Next base: position 25,495 of record CAKZOK010000182.1, read on the forward strand.
TTACAGAATTTTCATACCAATTATTACAGGCTTATGATTTTTATTATTTATACAAAAATCATGATGTAAAACTTCAAATGGGAGGCTCTGACCAATGGGGAAATATTACTTCTGGAACTGAGCTTATTAGAAAAATAAGTAATGCCGAAAATACAGACTTAAATGAAGATGATAGTAGAGAACATGCCTTTGCTGTTACTTGTCCGTTGGTTACGAAAGCAGATGGCTCAAAATTTGGAAAATCTGAAAGTGGAAATGTTTGGTTAGATGCAAATCTTACTTCGCCTTATAAATTTTACCAATTTTGGATAAATGCAGATGATGATGTTGCTCCTCGTCTGATTCGTGTTTTTACATTATTGGATAAACAGACGATTGAAGATTTAGAGATAGAACACGAAAAAAACAGAGGTGCAAGAATTTTACAAAAAGCACTCGCAGAAGAAGTCACAAAGCGAGTACATGGAGAAGAAGCCTATAACAATGCTGTCGAAGCCTCTGGGATTTTGTTTGGAAAAGATGTAGTAAAACAACTTCAACAAACCGACGAAAGAACTCTTTTAGAAGTTTTTGAAGGTGTCCCCAATATTGAAATTACCTTAGACCAATATCATCAGGCTGAAAACATAACCGAATTGTTATCAACCATCACAAATAGTGAAATTTTTGCATCAAAAAGTGAAGCAAAAAAAATGATAAAAGGAGGTGGCGTGAGCATAAATAAATCCAAAATTGCAGACCCAGTAATGGAAGTAGATTTTGCTCTTCTACAAGACAAATATTTGCTTGTTCAGCGAGGAAAGAAAAACTATTATTTGATTTGTGTGAGTAAGTAATTCAGAAATTATTAATTCAACCCTAAGGGTAGGCTGTTCAGAATTTCAAAAATTCTTCCTATAGTTTATAGTCATTTTCATCCTTTGATGGATTGATTTATAAATC
>CAKZOK010000183.1 GCA_937136415.1 uncultured Cytophagales bacterium
ACACAAAGTATGATTTTTTTAAAGCGTTTTAGAATAGCAAAATTATACAACTAAAAACTACCCACAATGCCGTTGTTAGTGTTTTAGCGAAGCGACACCAACAACCAAATAATTTATCATACTTTTTACAACACCACTTATATTTTTAAAAAACTTTCTATTTCCATTATCAATTCTGGAATAGCTTCTAAATTAAGTGTATGCCCTTTTTGAGGCAATAATTTAAAACTTGCCTTCGGAATTGCATCAACAATATTTTGTCCCATTTGAGGAGTCGTTAAAATATCTTGTGCGCCATGGATTACTTTTACCTCAATAGTTATATTTTCTAATTTTTTTCTATAATCGCCACTATTTTCGGTTGCATCCATGAGTTTCATTAATGATTCTGAACTAATTTTGTTTGATAATCGTGCATTCTGAATTTCTTGAATTGGAATAAGAGGATTAAAAAAATAATCTTGCCCCAAAACAGCAGGCAGCATTACATCAAGCATCAACTCATAACCACCCACCAAAAGCGCACGCCTCCAACTCGTTCCGATAAAATCAAAATAGGGAGTGCGATGGGCAAAGGTAGAAAGTAAAATAGATTTTTCTATTTTTTTTGGATAATTTGTAAGCAATCGCATTGCAATTGCTCCACCATACGAAATTCCAATCGGAACAATTCGCTTTGCATCAATTTTTTCTAAAATTTTATTTACATCGGCAGCATGTTGTTCGAAACTTCTGTACTCACCTTTTTGGTCAGATTGCCCTTGGAAAATAGAATCAATCAAGACAATATTAAATTGATTTTTTAAGACCTGTACTATCGGAAACCACGAAAGGGTAGATTGTGAAAGACCATTTAAAAAAACAAGTGTGTATTTACTCTCATCTATAAAATGATGTTCATAGTAAATGGAAAGACCATCAGGGAGTTTTAATTTCATTATTTTTTTATTGAATAGAAATGCTATTTTTTATTAAATTTCAAATTTTGAATAAAAATACAATTATTTTTTAAGCGAACAAAAATTAAGAAAAAAAATAGAATAAAGCAATTTTATTTTTTCTTTACTTTACTTTTTTGACCCATTTTACAAATTTTTTCATTTCTTCGGTTTGCATTAATTTTTCTTTGGTATTGTATTTTTGTCCTAATGTTTTTTCGTCCCAAAATTTATGAATGGTAGAATGACATTTTCTACATACTCTGATGCCTCTTTTTTTCATTTCTTCTTTTCCAAATTTCTTTAAAAAAGGTTTTTTTCGGTGCATTTTTTTCGGAATCAGATGATGAAAACTTAATCTTTTTGCACGCTCACACAACTCACATTTTTCTACTTCATCTTGTTCTTGTTCTAAATTTGGATATTTTGAATAGTCTATTTTGTAATCATTCATAATTGTAATTTTTTTGTCCTTTCTCATTCTAAAGAATGAGCTATATTATTATCAACGTTTATTTTTTGTTTGAAGTTCTTTTTCGTTTATTTTTGTATCTACACTTTAATTTTATTCTATGACAACTACTTCAACTTCTGAAAATATTATTAATTCTCTTCACAATAAGAAAATTCTTTTGGGAGTTTGTGGGAGTATTTCGGCTTATAAATCAGCTTTATTGGTTCGTCTTCTTATCAAACAGGGCTGTGAAGTTCAGGTTATTATGACTTCATCGGCAACTGATTTTATTACGCCCCTAACACTTTCAACACTTTCAAAAAAGCCTGTTTTGATTGATTTTATAAAAAATAAAGAAGGAATTTGGAATAATCATGTTGATTTAGGGCTTTGGGCAGATGCTTTTGTGATTGCGCCTGCTTCTGAAAATACGATTGCCAAATTAGCAAATGGTTTGTGTGATAATTTGCTTTCTGCAACCTATTTATCGGCTCGTTGTCCTGTTTTTGTTGCTCCTGCAATGGATTTGGATATGTATCAGCACCCCTCAACATTACGAAATTTAGATGATTTGAAAAGTTATGGAAATCATTTGATTGAGGCTACCCATGGCGAGCTTGCCAGTGGGCTTATTGGAAAAGGACGATTAGAAGAACCCGAAAATATAATTACTTTTTTGAATGATTTTTTTGAAAATTATCAACAAAAAGAAGCTACAATAGAAGAAATAAAACCTCCTTATTTGCCATTAAGAGGAAAAAAAATAACACTTACAGCAGGTGCAACTCGTGAAGCTATTGACCCTGTGCGCTATCTGACCAATCATTCATCTGGCAAAATGGGTTATGCACTAGCAGAAGAAGCTCAAAAGTTGGGAGCAGAAGTTAGGCTTATTTCGTCGTCGAATCTTGAAAGTCCAAAAGAGGTAGAGGTAATCAAAATTGCTTCTGCAGATGAGATGCTTTTGGCTGTTGATTCTGTTTTTCAAGAAACGGATATTTTTATTTTTGCTGCTGCTGTTGCTGATTATCGCCCTTTAGAAGTCGCTACCCAAAAGATAAAGAAAAAAGAAGGAATTGATAAAATGATTATCGAACTAACCAAAAACCCAGATATTGCTGCTACCATTGGTGCAAAAAAACAAAGTAGTCAGTTTTTGGTGGGCTTTGCTTTAGAAACAAATAATGAGTTAGAGAATGCCCAATCAAAGCTCAAAAAGAAAAATTTGGATATGATTGTTCTTAATTCTTTACAAGAAAAAGGAGCTGGTTTTGGACACGATACAAATAAAATTAGTATTATTGATGCAAAGGCAAAAATTGATTTTGAATTAAAATCGAAAACAGAAGTAGCAAAAGATATTTTGGAAACTATTATTGAAAAATTAGATTTACGAAAAAATCCTGTTTTGGATAAAGAGGAAATTGAAAAACCTATTATACATAAAAAATTTGAAATAAATAAGGAAGAAGAATTTTGATATTTTTTTTTATAATTAAATACAATAAAGGAATACTTTCTAATAGTAAATAAACCCATCAAAATAAATGTCTATTAAGAATCAAGATGAAATGAATTTTACTAATATTGGAATTGCAATACTGTTTATGATTCTAATAATTGGAGTAGGTTTTGCACAAATAGGATTGAAGGAAAATCCTCAAAGAATAATGATTGGGTTTGGTATGATAACTTTAATTCTAAAATTTTTTAAACAAGAAAAAGTATCAACAATTTTATTTTCTTTTTTAATAGGTGTTCTTTTGTGTGTAGTAATTTTTATAGGCATCGAATTTTTTGTTCATAAATTAAATCCAAATGCAGGTTGGGTAGAAGTTGATGGCAAAAAACGAAGAGTAATGGATATGAATTGGGTTTGGGGAATTTTAGGAGGAATAATTATATCTCCAATTATTACTATAAAATATTATAAGTCAGTAAATAAAAACAAAATACTTGAATTGATATTTCTTATTTTATTTATAATAGTCACAACAATTATTTATTTTTTTTATTGAAAAATAATTTCTATTTCTTAGCCAGTAAAAGCCCAAAAAAAGTAAAACTGCCATTTATCAAAATAGCTTCAAAACCAATTTTGTAGCCTCCAAAAATTTCAGAAGTATTAATAAAAGAAACTAAAACAAAAGTAATAATAGGCGCAATTACGCAAATAAAAGGTGTAAAATTGTCTTTTATTTCAATTTTGGTAAACATTCCGAAGGCATACAAACCCAATAAAGGACCATAAGTATAACCTGCTGCTGTAAAAATTCCATCAATTACAGTTCTGTCATTATAAAGGTGAAATCCCAAAATTACAAAAAATAAAACGGCTGCAAAACCAATCTGTACTTTTAGGCGAGTAGATTTTTTTTCTGTTTCTTTTTTATCATACTCTTTTTCTGTTATTGTATTTTTGCCTTCTTCAAAACCTAAAAAATCGACACAAAAAGAAGTTGTAAGGGCAGTAAGAGCCGAATCTGCGCTAGAATAAGCTGCTGCAATAATTCCAATCAAAAACAAAATTCCTGCAAGAGCTGGTAAATGATTTTTGGCAATAATTGGATAGAGCATATCTGTTTTTTCTGGAATAGCAATGCCCTTCGCACTTGCGTACATATACAATAATGCACCCATAGCAAGAAATAATAAATTGACAAAAACTAAGACAATACTAAACCAAAAAATATTTTTTTGAGATTCTTTGAGCGTTTTGCAAGAGAGGTTTTTTTGCATCATATCTTGGTCTAATCCTGTCATTGTGATAGCAATAAAAGCACCTGCCAAAAATTGTTTGTAGAAATTATCTGGCGTATTGATGTCCCAAAAGAATATTTTACTCATTTCACTATCCGAAACCGAAGTATAAATTTTTGAAATAGAATCTAAGCCTAGTTCTCTTCCTATCATCACAATCGTAATTCCGACAGCCAAAAGCATAAATAGGGTTTGTAGAGTATCTGTCCAAACAATCGTCTTGATTCCTCCTTGAAAAGTATAAAGCAAAACCAAAATAATAGTAACAAAAACAGCCACTTCAAACGGAATCCCTAAAGGCTCAAAAAGAAAAATTTGTAAAACTCCAGCAGCCAAAAACAAACGAAAAGCAGAACCAATTATACGAGATAAAATAAAAAAACTAGCTCCTGTTTTGTACGACCAAAAACCAAAACGTCCACTTAAATATTGATAAATAGAAGTCAAGTTGTGTTTGTAATAAAGAGGAAGTAAAACCGTAGCAATGACTAAATATCCCAAAAGATACCCAAAAACAATTTGCATATAACTAAACGCATTCGCTCCTACTTTTCCTGGTACAGAAATAAATGTAACACCAGAAAGTGATGCGCCAATCATTCCAAAAGCCACCAAATACCAAGGTGCATTTCGGTTGGCAGTAAAGAATGTTTTGGTAGTTGCACCTCGTGATGTGCGCCAAGAAATAAAAAATAAAACTCCAAAATAAGCAAGAAGGACGAAAAGAGTAGTAAGTGGGGACATTTGAAATACTGTGTAGGGTTAGCGAATGATTTTTTATAACTTATTATTGAGTGATGATATGAATTATATACAAAAATAGAAAATTCATTGTATTTATCCTGCCTTTCATCATACGAATCATTTGCTAATCAATTCAAGCAATTCAAAAACAAAAAAAAGCAAGTCCATTTCTGAACTTGCCTTTTATTACCTTATAAAATTTGATAGACTAAAGTCTATACTACATTTAAGCTACATTTTCTTTTTTGATTAAATTCAATGCAGAACCTTCATTGTACCAATCAATCTGACTTTGGTTATATGTATGATTCAATTTGATAGAATCTTTCGAACCGTCTTTATGTGTTATTTCTAAAGTAAGTTGTTTGTTTGGTGCAAAATCTTTCAAATCAGTGAATGTGAAAGTATCATCTTCTTGAATCAAATCATAATCAGATTCATTGTCAAAAGTAAGCCCAAGCATACCTTGTTTTTTGAGGTTTGTTTCATGAATACGTGCAAACGATTTTACGATTACAGCAGCAACTCCCAAATGACGAGGCTCCATAGCAGCATGTTCTCTTGAAGAACCTTCACCGTAATTATGGTCACCCACAACAATCGAAGAAACACCAGCAGCTTTGTAGGCTCTTGCCGTAGCAGGAACAGCTCCATATTCTCCTGTAAGTTGATTTTTTACATTATCGGTTGCTTTATTGTAAGCGTTTACAGCACCAATAAGACAGTTGTTAGAAATATTATCTAAATGTCCACGGAAACGCAGCCAAGGACCAGCCATAGAGATATGGTCAGTAGTACATTTTCCAAATGCTTTAATTAATAATTTTGCATCTTTAATATCATTGCCCAAAGGCGTAAAAGGAGTAAGTAATTGTAATCTTTCAGAATCATCAGCAACTACAACATTTACAGCAGAGCCATCTTCCATTGGTGCTTGAAAACCAGCATCTTCGACAGCAAATCCTTTTGTTGGTAACTCATCGCCTACTGGCTCATCAAATTTGACCTCTTCGCCATTTTTGTTTTTTAATGTATCTGTCATTGGATTAAAATCCAGACGACCAGAAATAGCAATCGCAGCAACAAGTTCGGGAGAAGTTACGAAGGCATGTGTATTTGGGTTTCCATCTGCACGTTTGGCAAAATTTCTATTGAATGAATGAACAATAGAGTTTTTAGGTGCATTTTTTGGGTCAGAATATCTAGCCCACTGACCAATACAAGGACCACATGCATTTGTAAATATTTTAGCTCCCAGCTCTTCAAAAATTCCTAATAGTCCATCTCTTGCAGCCGTATAACGTACTTGCTCTGAACCTGGATTAATTCCAAATTCGGCTTTTACTTCAATTCCTTTATCTACAGCTTGTTTGGCAATAGAGGCAGCTCTTGATAAATCTTCATACGAAGAGTTGGTACATGAGCCAATCAATCCCCATTCTACATCTAAAGGCCAGCCATTTGCTTCGGCTTTTTGTTTTACATCTGTGCCTGCTTCAGAAGCCAAATCAGGAGAAAAAGGACCATTAATGTGAGGTTTTAAGTCACTCAAGTTAATTTCAATTACCTCATCAAAATACTGTTCTGGGTTTGCATAAACTTCAGCATCTCCAGTCAAATAATCAGCCACTTGATTGGCTGCATCTGCTACGGCATCACGTCCAGTTGCACGAAGATAACGCTCCATTGAATCGTCATATCCAAATGTAGAAGTTGTTGCTCCAATTTCTGCGCCCATATTACAGATAGTTCCTTTTCCTGTACAGGACATTGATTTTGCGCCTTCTCCAAAGTACTCTACGATTGCGCCAGTTCCACCTTTTACAGTAAGGATTCCTGCTACTTTTAATATTACGTCTTTTGGCGAAGACCAACCTGATAGTTTTCCTGTTAATTTTACACCAATTAATTTTGGAAATTTTAATTCCCAAGCCATTCCAGCCATTACATCAACAGCATCAGCACCACCAACACCAATGGCAACCATTCCTAATCCACCAGCATTTACGGTGTGCGAATCTGTACCAATCATCATTCCACCTGGAAAGGCATAGTTTTCTAATACTACTTGATGAATAATACCTGCCCCTGGTTTCCAAAAACCAATTCCATATTTATTAGAAACAGAAGATAAAAAATCGAATACTTCTGAACTTGTTTTGTTTGCAAATGCTAAATCTGTTGCAGCTCCTTCTTTTGCTTGAATAAGGTGGTCACAATGTACTGTTGTTGGTACAGCTACTTTATTTTTTCCAGCTTGCATAAATTGTAAGAGAGCCATTTGGGCTGTTGCATCTTGACAAGCAATTCTGTCTGGCGCAAAATCTACGTAATCTTCTCCTCGTTTGAATGCCTTTGTTGCCTCTCCATTCCAAAGGTGATTGTATAAAATTTTCTCTGATAATGTCAGGGGTTTTCCTACCACTTCTCTTGCTTTATCTACACGAGTTTTGAGTTGCGCATAGACTTTCTTCATCATATCTAAATCGTAAAGAGCCATTTGTTTTGTATTTATTTAAAAGTAAAAAATTTCTAAAAAAGGGTTTATTAGACTAACTGCTATCTTAAAAAATAGTTAGATAAATAAAAAATAGTGTGATTTTGTGTTTTTATTGAATTAAATCAAGTTTCAAATAAAGTATAAACTATTGTCTTTATTTAAACTAGAAAATTACGCACAAGAAAGCAAATTATCAATTTATTTATATTAATTAGAATGATTCTAAAAAGATAAGAGAGTTTTTATATTCTTTTGAGTATCTTATCTATTAAATCATTTGTAAGCATATCCAAAGGGTAAACATTTTTATTTTCTTGTACTATCAAAACCTCTGAACCATCTTTGTAGTATCTAGCAGAAATAGTACTTGTATATTCAGATTCTTCATTAAATAAAGAGTAACCAAAGCCCCAACCTTTTTCACGATTTCTTTTTTTTCTGGCTTGGTGAGATTCCCACAACTTATCTGAAATTGTATATTTTTCATCTACCTTTTCATCTAAAATATCACCTAGTTTTACTGGAATATTCAAATCTAAAGGAAAGTCAAATGTTACATTATCCAAAAAACCTACAATATAAATGCGTTTTTTATTTTAACTCAATTTTTCTATTGGTTTCCATTTTTCCAAAAACTCTTCGATGGTTTGTGCATCTTCAATCTTAAATTCTCCAATTTTTGTACGGCGAAGCCCTGATAAGTGTGCGCCAGTTTTTAATTTTTGCCCTAAATCGTGCGCCAAACTTCTGATATATGTTCCTTTACTACAAATAATTCGGAGGGAAATAGTCATTTTATCAGCTTTTTTTTCAGATATATCAGAATCTAAAATTTCTAGCTCTGAAATCGTTATTTTTCTTGATTTTAATTCTATTTTTTCTCCTTCTCGTGCCGATTGATATGCTCTTTTTCCATTTACTTGTACAGCCGAAAAAATGGGAGGTATTTGGTCTATTTCTCCCAAAAAATCTTTTAAAGCAATTTCAATTTGGGGCAAAGTAAGGTTAGAAATATCCTTTGGATTTTCTAGTTCTGTTTCCAAATCATAAGAAGCCGTCGTAAAGCCAAAGGTAATTTGAGCAATATATTCCTTTTCTTGTCCTTGAAATTGCTCAATTTGCTTTGTCATTTTGCCAGAACATAGAATCAATAACCCAGATGCTAGTGGGTCTAGTGTTCCTGCATGTCCGACTTTTATTTTTTTCTTTTGTTCGTATTTTTTGATGGCATAACGAATTTTATTGACCACATCAAAAGATGACCAAGTAAGAGGTTTGTCTATCAAAATTATTTTTCCTTGTGAAAATATTCCTAATTCTTCTTGCATTTTTTTATTTTTTAGATTAAAAATCTGTTATACAATATTTTAAATTAATCTATCAAAGGTTATATCACAGTTGCTTTTGTATGAAGTTTTTTTTGTGTTTTGCTTACCAACAAATACAAAACTTCTTTAGAGAGGAATCAACCGTGATAATCTTTCTTATTTTTGAGTTAGTTTTAGTTCTTTGTCTTGTTTTTTATCTCTAACAAAAAACATTTTCCAATTACTTTCTCCATCATTCATTTCTACAATCAACGTTTGTTTAGTAAATTCCAAAACATTCCAATATCTATCTTTTGCTTTGGGTTGATACAGACGAATTTGCTTTTGTTCTTCCAAATATTGCCACAAAACAACTTCTTTTGTAGTATAAACATTGGTGTACAAAATTCCTTTTGTGCCTTCATAATTTTTCATTTCAAACTCTACATACATCGAATCAATCTTTAATTGAATGGTAGAATCTTGTTGTTTTCTGACCACATCTCTGACGCTTTCTGGGAAACTTTTGATGCTTGTTTCTAAAATGGGCGAAGTGAGATTTTTGCCTACCCATTTTCCTTCTAATATTTTTGATTTGCTTTCACAGCTTGCCAAAGTAATCAATAAAATGAAGAGAAGAATATATTTGTTTTTTTCTAACATGATTGTTTTATAATTTTTTTCTAATTTGTTGCAGATACCAAAAAAGGTAAATCTGAGAATGTCAAATTTACCTTTTTGTAATGTAATAATCTAAAAATTAATTTTTATTAAATTCCGTGTGCTGTTTCTATTTTGGCTGTTTTCCAACTATTCATTCCTCCGTCTAGTTCAATGATTCGTTCGAAGCCCATTTGTTTTGCTTTTTTTACAGCTCTCGCACTTCGTCCACCCGATTTACAAAAAATAAAAAGAGGTTTCTGACGTTCTAATTTTCCCAATTCTTCTTCAAAAGAATCAGCATTAAAATTAATATTTTGTGATTTGGGAATACTTGCTTGAGCATACTCTTGTGGTGTTCTGACATCTACAAGGTTATAAACTTGCAAAGAAATCATTTTCAATTTAAACTCTGCAGCTTCCAGTTTTTCTATTTTTTGTTTTGATGTAGTAATTGCTTTTTCTCCATCTGCATTAGTTGTTTCGGTAGTTGTGTTTATTTCTGTGTTTGTTGCATCTGTTTTTTTTGAATCATTACAGGCAGTAAAAGAAATAAATAAACTAAAAAATGCAAGGATATAGAATGTTTTTTTCATTGTTTTAATGGTTTTTTTAATATAGAAATTGTTTAAGAATGGCTATTTTTCCATAGAATTGAATTTGCAAACCCAATTCTATGGAAAAATGAAACCTTTATCCGTGTTTTTTGTGCCACAGAACATGGTTTGAGTTTTAATGCTTTTTTATATCTAATATTTTAAGGACAATTTTTTACACATTTACCTTCTTTATTAAGATAAAATGTTTTTCTTTGTTTTTTTACTTCAAATACTCCATCAAATAAGTTACCTGCAAAATCATATTCTACAGGAATAATTATTTTTCCCTCTTTATTAATGACCCCATATTTATAATCCTTCCTAATTATTGCAAACCCTCTGATAAAACTACCTATAAAATCATATTCTACAGGAATAATTATTTCTCCAAGAGTATTCAAAATTCCCTTTTTATCACCTTTCTCTACAAAAACATTGGTGGGAGTTATAATGAAAAGGTCATCATATTCAATAGGTATTATTATGTCTTTGTTTATATTTACCAACCCTTTTTTACCTTGTTTTTTTACTTGTACTACATTTTTGTTTTGGTTATCGAAAAACATATTTTCAAATTCAAAAGGTAATATTATCTCATTTTTTTTATTTATTAAAGCATATTTATCTTCTTTTTTTACTACACTAATGCCATTGTCAAAATTATCCACTTCATCATATTGAATTGGTATTACTAATTTTCCCTGTTTGTTTATAAAGCCATATTTTCCGTCCTGTTCAACTACTGCTACTTGTTCGCTAAAATTTCTGGCATCACTATATTTTATAGAAATGATTAGCTTACCTTTGTTATCTACAAATCCATATTTTTCACCTTTCTGTACATAAGCTCTTTGTTCTTTAAAGTGAGATACATAATCATATTCTAATGGCACTACCAACTTTCCCCCTTTATTGATTACTCCCCATTTTCCTTTGGCTTTTACAGATACCAAACCTTCTGAAAAATGACTTACATCATCATAAATAAATGGTATAACAACGCCTCCCTCTTCATTTATAAAACCCCATTTACCCTCTTTTTTTACAGAAAATACTCCTTCATGAAATTGCCCAACAAGCTGATAGAGATAAGGTATTGCTAACTCTCCTTTTGTATTTATGAATCCCCATTTATCTCCTTCTCTAACTATTGCATAGCCATTCAGAAAGAAATCGGTATGTTCATATTGTACAGGAATAGCAATTTCACCATTTTGATCTATAAACCCATATTTCCCTCCTTCTTTATACCTTTCTAAATGAGGTTGTTGTGCATTTACTGAGATGGAGATAGAAATAAATATTAAATAGAATAGAACTAATTTTTTCATAATAATAGATGTCTTGGGTTAAAAAAATTACAAAATCAGCAGAAAATTCACTTGTAAAAGGTTTAAAGTTATTTATACATTTACATGTCTTTCAGCATGATAAGATGAGCGAACTAAAGCTCCTGCTTCTACATATTTTAAGCCTCTTTTTAGACCTTCTTCTCTGTAAAAATCAAAAACTTCTGGGTGAATATATTCAGAAACAGCAAGGTGCATTCTTGTAGGCTGCATATATTGCCCGATGGTAAGAATATCGCAGCCATTTTTCACAAGGTCGTCCATTGTTTTCAAGACTTCTTGATTTGTTTCTCCTAGACCTACCATAATTCCTGTTTTTGTACGTTTTCCATACTCTTTTGTACGTTTTATTTGTTCCAAACTACGAGCATAACGAGCTTGTGGACGCACACGTTTGTATAATTTTTCGACTGTTTCGATATTATGAGAAACAACTTCTTGCCCAGCCGAAATCATTATTTCTAAGGCTTCCCAATTTGATTTTGTATCAGGAATGAGAGTTTCGATAGTGGTTGTAGGCGATAGTTCTTTAGTAAATTTGACGGTATTATGCCAAATTTCTGCTCCTTTGTCTTTGAGTTCATCACGGTTTACAGATGTAATAACAGCGTGTTTTACTTTCATAAGACTAATTGCTTCTGCTACTCTTCTTGGCTCATCGGTATCATATTCGGGTGGTCTTCCTGTTTGAACAGCGCAAAACGAACAACCACGAGTACAAACATTTCCCAAAATCATAAAAGTAGCTGTTCCTGCTCCCCAACATTCGCCCATATTCGGACAATTTCCACTTTGGCAAATGGTATGTAATTTATGTTTGCTTACAAGTTCATTTACTTGTTTGTAATTTTCTCCAACAGGCAAACGCACACGCAACCAATCAGGTTTTTTGCCATTGAGTTGTTCTGGAGTTTGATTTTTTGCATTTATATTTATAACTGGTAATTCTATCATATTATGTATATTTCAATGTATTGAACTGTCTATTTTGAACAATTTTTATATTTTCACACTGCCTTTAGTACGTTTGTACAAAGATACAAAATTTCTATACTTTTATATATTGATAATCGATAGTCTTGCTCAGAATTTCGCCTTCATAATGACGTTCTCTTATCAATTTGGCATCTTTAAAAATAGATACTTTTTTGGTAAAAGAATTGTTTGACGAAGTTGTTTTGATTTCAGATTTGGAAAATGGGCTTTCAAAACTTTGATTGATTATTTGCCATAAAGATTCATTTTGATAAATATATTCCAAACTAGAATAAGAGAGTAAATTTTCATTTTTTCTTATTTCAGTTCTGACAAAAGTAGGCATATTTGTTTTTGATTGATAAGAATAAAAAATGATAGTTTGAGCATTTGTTTCATAATTGGTATAATGCGTTTTTTGTAGCAAAATTTTATTATTTTCTCCCTTTGTATAAGTATAAATTTTGTCTTCTAAAGGTTTTGTATCATCTATAAAAACGACTTCTTTTGTTCTTTGGCGAGTATTTTTATCAAAATAAGTAATGTATTTTTTATGGATAGGATTTTCTATTTTTTTATTTCCACTAAAAATAAAATCTAAGGTAGGTGTTATTTTTCCATCTTTTGTAGGCTCATAAAAATTGATAATTTCTTTACCAAAAAGACTATCAAAGGCTGTATAAGAATACAAAACTCGTCTTACAAGTTCTTTATTATGATAGATTTTTTCTTCTGTTATTTTTCCTCTTTCATCTTTATAAGAAACTCTTTTTTGTTCTCCCCAAAGAGGGTGAGTAATGGTTGTTGTAGGTTCAGAACCATGGGTGTAATTTACTTTTACAATTCCTTCTGTTGTATAAATATCAAGTCTTTTTAGACGAGCTTGCATATCATAAATATAATCTGTTTTTAGGTCTTTCAGAGGCTCTTCTACTCTCATCAATCTTCCTTGCGCATCATAATTATGAACACTATATTTTTGAGAAGCCTCATCTACTTTATCTGTTTGCCATGCAATGATTTGATTTTGAGCTAAAGTTTTGGTGGAAAAGGAAATGAAAATTAAAGCAAAAAATAAATTGAAAATACGCATAAAATGATGTGGTTTTGTTGTTTGTTTTAGATTTTATAAATCTAAAAAACACTTCCTTGTTCTTTTTAAGCCAACTAAATTCTATTTTTTGATGTGGCTGCGTACTTTCCTTCTCCATTGGGTTGTTTTGAGGATTTACCACTTCGTTTATTTCACCTCTGTAAAGAGTTAAAACAAGCTGACTTCCATCGTCAGACTTTTGCATTTTTCCCTTTTCGGCACGAATAACCTTCCTATATTTAAATGAAGGGTCATGTTGAAAGATTAAAACATCGCCTAATTCATTCGACTCTTTATCTACTCTATTTGCACGGATGCTGTAATTTTCTATTTCATTAAAAAACACACCCTCTTTTAGCACAAGAGAGAGTTTTTTATTGGTTACATCCGAAATTAAAATACGTTTTTTTAGGTAAGCTTCTCCCCAGACATAATTTGAAAAATAAAACGAAATTCCACCAAAAACAAGCATCAGCATCAGCAAAGGACGCATAACTCTTGTCAATGAAACACCTGCAGATTTCATGGCTGTGAGCTCATTTTTTTCACCCAAATTTCCCATTACCATAATGGAAGAGAGCAATATTGCCAATGGTAATGCCATGGGAACAAACTCTAGAAATGCGTATAGCATTAATTCGCTGTAAATTCCTACACCTACTCCTTTCCCTACTAAATCATCTATATATTTCCACAAAAACTGCATCAAAAATATAAATTGAAGTACAGTTAGTGTAGCAAAAAAAGGCCTTAAATAGGCCTTTAATATAAGTTTATCAATTATTTTCAAAAGCTTACTATTTTTGCAAAGATA
>CAKZOK010000184.1 GCA_937136415.1 uncultured Cytophagales bacterium
TTAATGGAGAAGTGAGTGTAGAGCTTGCTTTGGCGTATTCACTTAATGTTCCTGCTGTAAATACATTAAAAAAGTTGAGTGTCTTTAAGATGGTTACAAAACTTTCTGATGCTAATTTTTCTCAAATTGAAAATGATAAACACAAACTGGGGCTTTCACTTTCTTTGGGTGGCTGTGGTGTTTCCTTGGAAGAAATGGTTGGGCTTTTTTCAGCTTTTTCTACAAAGGGAATATTTGAAAAACCTCATTATTTAAAGAAAGGGACACAAAATAAAAATGATGCTTTGTTTGTAGAAAATGATTTTTCTTTTCCAATTATTTCAGAAGAATCTGCCTATATGATTTCAGATATTCTGACAAAAGTAGAACGTCCTGATTTTCCTTCTGACTATCACAACAGCAAAAATGTTCCTAAAATTTCGTGGAAAACAGGCACTTCGTATGGGCGTAGAGATGCGTGGAGTATTGGTTATAATGCTCATTATACGATAGGTGTTTGGGTGGGGAATTTTGATGGGCAGAGTTCTGAATATCTTACTGGAGCGCAAGTAGCGACACCACTTTTGTTTCAGCTTTTTGGGAGTGTAGATTATGCAGCAACTGATGAGGTAATCAAACAACCAACTACATTAAAACAGCGTTTGGTGTGCAGTGAAACAGGAAAAGTGCCTTCAAAATTTTGTAAAACTCTTCTGAATGATTTTTATATTCCAACGATTTCTCAAAGTGATAAATGCCAACATTTGAAGAAAATTTTTGTAAATAATATTGATAAAGAAGAAAATAAAATAAGTTATTGTTCTTTTTGTTTGCCTAAAGATAATTCAGCCTATCAAACCGAATATTTTCCAAATATAAAACCAGAATTAACAGCATATTATATTAATAGAAATTTGCCTCTTCGCAATATTCCTCCTCACAATCCAGCCTGTACACATATTTTTAAAGATAAGAATTTTCCTCAAATCACTTCTCTTTTCGAAAATAGAGAATATATTTTAGAAGATGATTCGACACAACTTTTATTAGAATGCCGTACAGCGTCTGATATTAGTAGTGTTTTTTGGTACATAAACAATAAATTTTTGAAAGAAAGCAAACCCAATGAAAGAGTTTTTTTTAGCCCTTTTGAGTTTGATATTATTCAAAATAAAAAAGGACAAATGAAAATTTCTTGTACTGATAATAAAGGGCGAAATACAGATATTTATATTCGTTTGAAGAAGAGTTACTAATTTTACAATCACTCAATTTTTTAATAATTTCAAATTTTTATTTATGTATAAGGTAAAAGAAACAGAGTCTGCTTTAGAAGTACGTAGCAAAACAGCTATGGGATTTGTTTGGACAGGGTTATTCTTAATTATTTTGGTGCTTAGTTTTTATATGAGTTTCGAATATATTTCTATCAATATCGAACGCCCTTTGGTTCAAAGTAATGAGCAAAAAGCAAACTCATCTAAAATTCCTTGTTTTATTACTTATTTTAATTTTAAAGAAGGAATCAAAGAAGACACTGTTTTTTTATCCCAAATTCTTCGAATGGATAAAGGATATTCTTCTTCAACCAACGAAGCAAGTTTTGTTTTTCATTACAATCCTACTATTGTTACTTTAAAGCGAGAATATTATCCCTTGCGTAGAATTTCTGATGTTACTTTTACAAAAGAAGAAGAGATTAGTTCTAAATTTAATACATTTATTGAAAGCAAAAACAAATTACTCTCTCTTAATACATGGGATTGGTATATGGGATATTGGGGCATTGCAGCAGGTATTTCATTTCTTGGACTTTTATTTTTGAGCGTAAGTGGGCGTTATCAAGTTGTTTGTTTTGATAAAAAAAGTCAAAAATTTTCTATTAAAAATTATGGTCTTTTAGGTTTTGTAGGAGAAGAAGGAAATTGGAAAGACATCAAAAGAATAATTTATCAAGATAAAAAAACACGCCATAAAAAAGGAATTTTCTTTTTAGTAAGAAGGAAAATAAGCCCTTCTAGCAAAAAATTTAAAACCAAAAAAATATACTTCACACATCATACAGATACAAAATCAAAAGAAGTTGCAAAGAGAATAGCTGATTTGGTTCGTCCAATAGCAAAGCCAAATGCTGAAAAAAATAAATCTGTTAATCAAGGAGTTTGAGAATAAAGGAAAAGGTATGCCCTTTTCCTTATAAATTCATGTTTTAGCTTCTAGCTTTTTTGATGAGCTCTTCCATTTGTTGTAAATGATGTTCGAAAGCACGCCTACCTGCTGTCGTAATTTTGTAGGAAGTATTAGGACGTTTGCCAATAAATTTTTTGCGAACTTCCATATACCCACAGTTTTCTAAAGCAGCTACATGGCTTGCCAAATTGCCATCGGTAAGGTCTAAAAGATGTTTCATGGTCTTAAATTCTATCCAATCTTCAATCATCATGGCTGCCATCAGCCCCAAACGAATGCGATTATTAAATTCTTTGTCCATATCAGAAATAATACTGCGTAAATCTGCCATAAATTTTAAAAAGTAAATTTTGATAAAAAAATAATTGATTTTATAAAGTCTATTTGAATTGAATATTGTTTGATAAACAAAGTAAAAGATTTGAAACTAAATTTGCAAGTATTTTGAGCAAAAAACTAAGATAAATTACATCTTTATTAAAAAATACGTGAACTCGGTATTTAACTTTTTGATTATCAATATTTTAAAGATACTTATTATTTCTATCTAATAGGGTAGCATATGCTTTAGCGTGTGAATAGACGTAGGCTGTTCAAAATTTGGTTATTTTCTCATACAGTTTTCGTGTCTTTTGAAATTTAGCTAACCTTGTTGTTTGTATTCTAAATGTGTCTAATTTCAAGGTTTCGCTACTCTGTAGCTCCTAAATGTGTTCATTTTAATTAAAATCTACAAAGGTTACGCTGCGATGCAGCTAGAATAAAATTTTAATTGCTATTTTTGATTTATAAATCAATCTATCAAAGAATGAAAATGACTATAAACTATAGGAAGAGTTTTTCAAATTCTGAACAGCCTAAAGGTTAGGGTACATTTTCGCACGCTAAAACACCAATAACGGCATTAGTGCAACACTATCAAAAAATAATATAAAAATCTTTTAAAAGCTCAACAAACTCATCAGTATAACCTCGGTTGAGTTCAATATTTTTTTCATTTTTTGATTTATAAATTATAAAATTATCTTCTTCAATTTCACTTATTTTTTTCTCAAATTGAGTTATTACTCTAAAAATCCCTTGTTCTTTTCGTGTATAGATGTTCAATTTTTTTTGAGGAAATAAATTATAATTTTTTGCTTTTTTGATAAACACATTCATTTCATAATCAGGAAGTAAAATATCACATTTTCCATTTTTTGAAAGTAATTTGTCAATAGAAGATAATAAATCATCAAACGAAAGTGCTTCGCTATGCAAAGCTAAATTTTTCGAATTATTTTTTGTTTTGGATTGATGCAGAAAAAAAGGAGGATTACTAACAATGTGGTCAAAAGTAAAATGAGTTGTTCTTGAAAAATCTTGAATGGAAGTATGAGAGATACTTAATCTATTTTTATAATTACTTTGCTGGAAGTTTTGTTTGGCTGTTAGGAAAGCATTTTTTTCGATTTCTATTGCCATAATTTTTATTTTTTCTTTAGAAAGAATAATATTTTTGTCTGTTCTTTGAGCAATCATTAAAGACAAAAGTCCTGTTCCTGTTCCGATGTCTAAGATTGATTTGCTTTGAGAAACATTAATATATGCTCCAAAAATACAGGCATCTGTACAAATTTTCATTGCACAATTTTCTTGATTAATACTGAATTTTTTGAATTTAAACATGCTTAGAAGCGAGAAAATAGAGATTTGAGAATAAGAAATACAAATTAATAAACACCTTTTGCTGTATTATCCCAGCCATTTTGTTGAAAAAGTATCATTTTTCTGCCATTTTCTGGCAAATCAACAATCAATAAATGATAATTATTTTTTAAAGACATTCTATAACCAAAAGCACGCTGTCCGTTTTTTATTCCAAATTGTGAAATATTGGGCAGAAATTTATTTAGTTGATGAATATCAAAATTAGGTTTGTCCGAAGAAGCAAACACATATTTTTTTACTTGTTCTAATTGATTTTTATTCACAAAATCATTTCTATTAAAATCGTATATTCTTTCAATAGGTTGTGTTCTAAAATGAGAAATTGTAGAATCAGCTTTGTTTTCTCTCAAATAAGCAATTTTATTTTTTGCAATAGCAATCGAACTATTTATTCCATAATTTATATCACTAATTTCCTTCAAACGAGCAGGCGTAGCAAAATAAGCAACAGCAGCTTTATAGGTTCGGTAGGTGCTTGGTTTCAAGTCTTGCAAAATAGTAATTCGTTCTCGAAATTCATTTTCAGTCAAATGTGTGCTAGAATCTATTTTATATATATCAAAACGTTCTTTTATTTCTTCTAAAGTATAATATGTATATTTTGTAATATTTTTATCTTTTGTAATAATTTGTGCTTTTACTTCTGAAAAGATTAAGCTGCTAAACAGAAAAAATAAAATAAACGAAAAAATAGAGTTTGTTTTTTTTGTAGTTGTCATAATTTTTGTAGTTTTCATGATTATTATAATAAACTGACAATTATCGAATCGATAACCAAATATTCAAATTTCATTCTCAATTTAATTAAATTATGAAAATTTTAATTTTAATTTTTTGTACATTATTTTTTTTAGGCTGTGCCAATACCAAAACAAATACATCAAAAGAAAATTCTGACACTATCAAAAAGCAAGGTAACCCAATGACTTACAAAGAATTAGCTGCTCAAAAATTGAGTTTTACTAATAAAAAAGAAGAGAAAATGGAATATATAGAAAATGAAAATAATACTTTTGTTCTTTGTAAAAAAACTGTTGATGGAACAGTTGCACAACCCAGAAATGCAATTCGTTATGTTGTCTATAATATAAAAACAAAAGAAATGGTTTATGAAGGAAGCATTGATGGTGGTTTTGTAAACTGGTATGATACAAATCGATTAGCAATATATCAACAAGTAGGGATTCCGATGCAAGGAATGAGCCGTGATGATATGATAAAAATCTACGACGTGATAGAAAAAACGATTCAGTCAAAAAGTAGTGTAGAGAAATAAAATATTCTTTTATTATTTTGTTGCTACTTTGATAAAATAGGTTTAAATTCGTTTTCGTATAAAAAAATAGGTGCTGTTCGACAAAGTATTATAGGTTATTTAATTATTGGTGTGGCTTTGCTAAAACACTAACAACAACATTTTGGGCAAGTTTTTAGTCGACTAATTTTGCTACTCCAAAATGCTTTAATAAAAAATCATATTTTGTGCAACACCATCAAAAAGTAATATAGTTTTAATGATAAATTATTTCAAAAAACAATGGAACTCAATACAATTAGTAAAAAAATATTTACAGGTGATAAAATCATTTGGGGTGTAGTTTTCCTCTTGGTTTTGATTAGTATTTTGGTGGTTTATAGTGCTACTGGTGCGATTGCCTTCAAAAGAATGGACGGAAATACAGAATATTATTTATTCAAACATGGTGTTTTATTGTTTATTGCTCTAATTATTATGTGGGTTTGTCATCGGATAGATTATAGATATTATTCTCGTCTTTCTCGTTTGGCTCTCTTGATTTCTGTTCCTCTTTTGATTCTGACTTGGCTTTTCGGAACTACCATTAATGAAGCAAGTCGTGTAATCACAATTCCTTTTATTAATCAATCTTTTCAAACCTCTGATTTTGCTACTCTTGCCCTGATTGCCAATGTAGCCAGTATGCTTTCCAAACGTCAGCAAAGTATTAGGGAATTTCAGCGTTCGACATTACCAATCATTTTTTGGTCTGGTCTTATTTGTGGTCTGATTGCACTTTCTAATTTTTCTTCAGCACTTTTGCTTTTTGCTACTTGCCTTCTCATAATGTTTATAGGGCGTGTTCCTGTTCGTTATTTGGTCATGACAATCGTAATCGGAGCTGTTGTGGGACTAATTGCGCTCAAATTGGGGCAGCGTTCGGGAACGGCATCTTCTCGTTTGAAAGCATTTTTTGATACCGAACAAGTTACTTTTCAAGAAGAACAATCTTATATTGCTGTTGCAACAGGTGGCTTTATAGGTAAAGGAGTTGGAAATAGTCAGCAACGTAATTTTCTTCCACACCCTTATTCGGATTTTATTTATGCAATTATTATTGAAGAGTATGGGCTTGTTGGAGGCGTAATTGTTTTGGGACTTTATCTTATTTTGCTTTATCGGGGAATGGTTGCTATGGCAAAATCCGAACGAGCCTTTGGAGGGCTTTTGTCGGCTGGGCTAAGTTTTAGTTTGGTTGTACAGGCATTGATTCACATGAGCGTAGTTGTTGGGCTTGTTCCTGTTACTGGTCTTCCTTTACCACTTTTGAGTATGGGAGGAACTTCTCTGTTTTTTACAGGAATTTCTTTAGGAATTATTTTGAGTGTAAGCAGAGGAGAATTAGAAAAATCTGAAAAAGAAGAGGTTGCACCTGTTGCTTCTGAAAATAATTATCGTAGAATTGTGCATACGATTGAGTAGGGAAGAATTATGAATTGAAAGTCAGTTTCTTTGTCGTTTTTGGTAAGATACTGACAGTTTGCATAAAACTGTCAGATAATCAATTACCTTTCTTTTCCAACCAAAACAGCAACTCCAAGAAGAGCAATAGTGAGCAAAATACCTCCTAATTCGAAAAAAATAATATAATCGGTCAGAAAAAGACGAGCAATTTCATCAAGTGTAGAAGTATCTATATTTGATGAAATTTCTTTTTTAGGAATAAATGCAGTTAAATTACCTCTAAAAATCCAACTAAAAATTAATAAAGTACATAAAATAGAAAGAGAAATACCAGAAAGTTTATATTGTTTGTCTGAAATAATTTTTTCATCAGAGATTTTATGCACAAACATAATCCCAAACAAAAGCAAAATCACAACTCCACCAACATAGATAGCCAAATGCGTGGCAGCCACAAAATCAGCTCCTTCCAAAACAAAAAGCGCAGCCACTCCCAGCATTGTAGCCAAAAAAGAAAAAGAAGATTTGACTACTTCGTTTTGATACCAAACACTCAAAGCACTTAGAATAACAATTATTCCAAAGGTAATTTGTAGGATTTCTATAATTTCCATTTTTTAAAGTTTCTGTTTTTCTTAAATTTTTTCGATTAAATATTCCTTAATTGTTTTTTCGTTGCAAGCGACACCAATTATATAAATTGTTTTTCCATTTTCTTTTTCTGCTTTATATTTTTCTGTATAATTTTTATTTTTTATTTGTTCGATAGCTTTTTCTGCTGTATCATTTACCTTAAACTCTAAAATATAAATATTATTTTCTGTCTGTACAACGGCATCAATTCTGCCTTCCGAAGTACTTACTTCTGACTGTGTGTAATAACCTAATAGCTTGAAAGTCAGGTAAATAATGCTATGATAATAATTTTCTTTTTTGGTTTCGAAAATTTGGTAAGGAATGCTTGCAAAAAGACTATTGAGATGAACAAAAACTTTATCCAATTCATTTTTATCAAAACTCTTTGTGATTTGATAAATTAAATTTGTGGTATGGGTAGTTTCTTTTTTGGTATATTCTGCCAAAAGTAATTGATTCATCGAACGCCTAACTTCTTTATTTGGATAGCCCAAAAGATATATATCAGCTATCAGATGTTTTTTGATGGTAAAATAACCCGTTTGAAATAATATAACAATGGGATTTAGGTTGGTAATTTCGAATTTTTCTAAAGCATCTAAACTTGTTTCTATTTCCTCAATATTATAATATTCATTTTCTTCTAATAATTTTATCAAAAATGTAGGTGTTCCTGTCTTAAACCAGTAATTATTAAACTTTTGTTTATCAAAAAAATTAAGTACTGAAAATGGATTATATATTTTATTTGCTCCGTCAAAATTATATCCGTTGTACCAAGAACGCATTTGGTCTAGCAATTTATTTTCTGAAATTTCATTAGCTTTAGCTGTAATAGTTATGTAATCATCAAAATAATTCAAAATTTCTTGTTCTGTATAACCCAACAAATCAGAAGAAGAGCCTCCCAAACTAATATCATTTAGATTATTCAAATCTGAAAAAATAGAAACCTTGCTAAATCTTGAAACTCCTGTCAGAAAAAAGAAACGCAAATGAGGGTCTAAACTTTTTATGGGAGAATAAAAATTTTTCATTATATCCCTGTTTTCTGCTGCAATATGAATTTCATCTTTTCCCAAAAAGTCAATAATTGGTTTGTCGTATTCATCAATCAAAATAACTACTCTTTCATCAAATTTTTTATGTAATTTTCTGACTAATTCTTGAAGTTGGGAGGTAATTGTTTCTGAGTCTAAATTAATTTCGAATAAACTAGCTTGATAAAACAAATTTTCTTCTATCGCTTTTTCCAAACCTAAGTTTTTATAATCCATTTCTGTAAAACTAAAATGAATAACAGGGTGTTTTTTCCAATCAATTTTATCTTCAATCCATAAACCTTCAAAGAGTTCTTTTTTTCCAGAAAAAATTTCTTTCAAAGTGCTGACCAACAAAGATTTTCCAAACCGACGAGGACGAGAAAGAAAATAGTAACCTGCTCCGTCGACCAAATCAAAAATCCTTTCTGTTTTATCTACATACAAAAAACCAGTGGTACGCAGTTTTTCGAAATCTTGAATGCCAATAGGTAATTTTTTCATAATAAATGGAATTTCTTTTTTTAATTTCTTTTTTAGTAAAAATACAAAAAAATGTATCATTATTGTTTCAAATAACGCTTTTTATACTTAAATAAATTCGATTTTGTAGCAATACTTTCATTATGCAATCTATCAACTGCTGTAACCAAATACCTATATTTGCAATTTTTGCGAACATTTGGGTCGATATAAAAACACTCTTTTTGGCGCAAAATAGCTGCAATATTTGCAGGATTTTGAATATCAATTTCTTGACCATCTTCGAAGCGATAAACAATAAAATAAGTAGGCGCATCGAAAGGGTCTGTTGTTTTTTGAGCTTGCCAGTGCAAAACAGCTCCTTTCCTAGAACCCGAAATGGTAAGATTCATGGGAGGAGGAGGAGGCGTTTTGTCAATCCAAGTCAGGACAGGAGGCAACGCCTTAAAGCGATAAAAATTTGCTCGTAAAGAATCTTGAATATTTGCTGGATTGTCTTGCAAAAAACGAGAACGATAAAAAATACTTCCTGCTGCCATTCCCCTACGTTTTCTCATTATTCTGATTTGCTCACTCATTTCGGCTGGGTTGTTCCAGCGTTCGTCGTATTTGCTATTTTTGATTTTATAAATGGCATGACCGATGTAAATATGCCTTCCAAAACTATTTTCTTGCCACCAATTCATCATTTTTTGATAAGGAACAGCCTTAGATTTTGTACTAAAATAAATCTGTGGAGCTAAATAATCTATCCAACCACGCTGCAACCAAAGACGAGTATCGGCGTGCAAATCGTCGTAGGCAGAAATGGCTCTTGTGTCAGAACCTAACTCATCTTTACTTTTATTTCTCCAAACAGCACACGGACTCACTCCAAATTTTATATAAGGTTTAATGTTTTTGATAGCTAAAGCCGTTTCTTTGATAAATGTATTTATATTATTTCTTCGCCATTCTTCTATTGTCGAAAACTGTTTTCCATATTTTTTGAAAGTTTCTTTGTCGTCGTAAAAACCTGCATCAGGATAAGGATAAAAATAATCGTCCAGATGAACGCCGTCAATATCATAACGCATCACAACTTCTACAATAATTTCTTTTACAAATTCTCTTGCAGCAGGTTCACCAGCATTAAAAACCAAACTATTTCCTGCTTGCATAAACCATTCGGGGTGCAGATTTGTGATATGATTTTTTGGTAAATCTATTTTTTTGGATAAATTAATGACAGCACGAAAAGGATTGAACCACGCATGAAATTCCATTGATTTTTTGTGAGATTCTTCTATCATAAAAGCCAAAGGGTCGTAAAAAGGCATTGGCATTTGCCCTACTTTTCCTGTCAGAACAGACGACCAAGGCTCACGAACAGAGGGATAAAGTGCATCGCCAGAAGGACGCACTTGTACAATAAGCGCATTTAGGTTGTTTTGAGAATGAAGGTTAATTAAATCTATAAATTCTTCTCGTTGGGCTTTTGAGTTTAGATTTGATTTGGAAGGAAAATCAATATTGTTTACACTCGCAATCCAAACAGCCCTAAATTCTCTTTTTGGAGAAGGATTTAATAACAAATCTTGACAAAATGCAGTTTGATAAAGAAATAGAGAAATAAATAAAGACAGAAATGTAATTTTCATTTTTTGGATATAATTCAATTTGGATACAAGAAATACAAATAAACTTTATTCAAAGATATTACATTATTTTCAATTCTGTTTTTTCTATTTTGATTTATTTTATCACTAATTTACCTTTTAATCAATTAACTTTAAAGAATATGGAATACAAAAATCCACTCCAACTCATCGACAATCTTGTCGGTCAAGCCAACGAATATCTTACCAATCAGATGGTTATTAGCCGTCCTGCCGTAAATGTTTCGGAAACCGAAAACTCATATTACGTTCAGCTTGCAGCCCCTGGATTAAAAAAAGATGATTTTGAAATTGACCTTTCAGAAGGAAACCTAACCATTTCGGCAAATAAAGGACACGAAACTACGGCATCTACTGGAAAGAAATTTACTCGTAGAGAATATAGTTTTTCTCAATTTAAGCGTACTTTTTCGCTTCCTTCTCATGTCAATACCGACAAAGTGGCAGCAAAATATGAAGATGGAATTTTGGAAATAATTTTGCCATTCATTAATAAAGAAACACAAACAGAAACTAGAAAAGTAAAAATTGACTAATTTAATTATGAATTAAAAATTACGAATTACGAAATATTTTTAGTGTAGAAAACGATACTTCGTAATTCTAATTTTATATATTTTCATTGAAACAGAAACGAAGTGTTTATTTATATTTAACTTTTATTTGATTCGATAAAACGAGTAAATTAATTATGGATTATTACAAAACATTAGGAATAACAAAAATGGCATCAGCAGAGGATATAAAAAAAGCCTTTCGCAAACTTGCCATAAAATACCACCCAGACAAAAATACTGATAACCCAAAAGCAGAACAGAAATTTAAGGAAATAAACGAAGCCTACGAAACACTCAAAGACCCCGAAAAACGTAAAAAATATGACCAATACGGCAAAGATTATCAAAAATACGAAGGTGCAGGAGCTGCAGGAGGGCATTATGATTTTGGTGGAAACAGAAACGGAGGTGGATATGCACAATACGAAACTAATTTTGACGATGCTTTTGGACAGGGAGGATTTGGTTCTTTCTTTGAGCAAATGTTTGGAGGACAAAGTGGAGCTTCTGCTGCATCTGCAGGAAGAGATTTGGAAGCACAAATGTCAATAACTTTACAGGAGGCTTATTTTGGAACGTCCAAAACAATCAGTGTAAACAAACAGCAACTTAGAATAAATATAAAAGCAGGAACGACAGATAATAAAAAATTAAGACTAAAAGGAAAAGGAGAAAAAGGCGCAAACGGACAAAGTGGCGACTTATATATTTATGTAAAAGTAGAAAAACACCCTACTTTTGAAAGAAAAGGTGATGATTTGTATTGCAATGTAAAAGTAGATTTGTATGCTGCCGTTTTGGGAGGAAAAGTACAGATACCAACCATAAAAGGAAGTACGATAAATATACCAATTCCGAAGGGCGCACAAAATAGCCAAAAACTTAGATTGAAAAATCTGGGAATGCCTATCTATGGAAAATCAGACAAATTTGGAGATATGTTTATTAAACTTCGCATCGAAATTCCGACAAAACTAACCGACAAAGAAGAGTCTTTATTTAAAGAATTAAGTAGATTGAAAAATTAATTTATAAACAAATATTGCAGTTCTGAATAAGAGTGTGTATTTTGCAGAGGTTTGTAATCTTAATTTTCCTAAATAAATTATTATTGATACAACTCTTAAAGAGTTTGGTAGAATAAATTTCTATCTACTCTATGTTTGCACCCTTAATCAGAAATTTTGATGTCCTCCAATGTACGCACATATATCATGCTTCACATGATTGTATTATTGAGCAGTTTTATTCCCTCAATAGTACTTTTGATTGATATGCCTGCTATTGAGCTACTTTTTTTACGTACTTTGTCAGCCTTTGTGATGCTGATGGTTTTGATTAATAAGCGAGCTGCCCCAAAGCTTTTCAAAAGAAAAGAGATTATTCACATGTTGAGTTCTGGAATATTGGTTTTTTTCTATTGGGGCTTATCTTTTATTTCTGCCAAAATGTCGACAGCTTCAGTGTGCTTGGTCGGAATGGCAACTACTTCTCTTTGGATTAGTTTTTTAGACCCCATTTTATCAAATAGAAAGAGCCGTCCTTTTCAAGTATTAGTCGGAATGAATGCAATTTTAGGTATTTATATTATCTTTAATTCTGATTTTGATTATGGCTGGGGGCTTGCTGTTGGGATAATAGGAGCAATTTTTGGCGCACTTCTGACCATTTATAATGCAAAACTGGCACACCAACACGATGCCTATGTTGTTACTTTTTATCAAATGGGAGGCGCACTAATAAGCACAACTATTTTTCTCCCATTTTATTATTATTTCTTCTTACTTCCTGAAGGCAAATCATTTCAGTTTGATGCAAGTGCTATGGATTATATCCTTATTTTGGGGCTTGCTTTTGTGTTTTCGATTTATGCTTATTCTATTTTTATAAGTATTATGAAATCTATACCACCTTTTACGGTGGCATTGGTTAGTAATCTGAATCCTGTTTATGGAACAGCAGCAGCTATTTTGCTTTTTCAAGAAAGTGTAATGAATACAGGTTTTTATATCGGAACTGGGTTATTACTTCTTTCTGTTTTTACTTATCCTGTTTTGAGTGATTATATGAAAAATTATAAAAAAACTCAATTAGAAAAGGATAGTAAACAAAAAATTAAAATCTAAATAAGTGTATATAATTGCAAAATAAATTGCCTGTTAGATTTTTAGGACAATTATAAATTATGACCAAGTTTGTTCGCTACTAAAAAGAGAAATTTCATCATTTTGAAGTGATAATTCTTTACAGGCTTTTTTACTTGTCGGACGTTGAAGAACAAGTAAAGTAATAATACTCATCACAACAATAGCAAGCTCTGTTTCGCCTGTCATATAATAACCTAAGCCAGCAAAACTACCCGAAAAAGCAGGAAGTGTATATTTATAACTAGAAGCACGAAGAAAATGCTGAACTTTCCAACGCAAAAGGACTTGTGATTTTGCGTCTGGAATACGTTTTTTATAAAGCAAGATACCTAAAAAACTTGTTCCAAAACAAAAAATAACTAAAAGCCAAACTAGCCATTCAGGAATAATTATATAGGGAGAAATATAATTATTAGATAGTTGATAGCGTCCTAATCCGAAAAAAAATAAAATTAGAGGAGCTGAAATAGAAGAATAAAACAAAGTATCTAAGCGATGGACAAAATCAGAATGCCTAGTAACTCCAAAAAAACCTTTCTTTTGCATAAATTTTTATAAATCAAGTAGTAAATGGATAGTAAAATTGATAAGCAGAAATTATGTAGAGGTTTTTTAATAGGCAGATTAGATATTTTTATTAGATATTACCTATTATAAAACAATATTTACACCAAAATTATTAAAAAATGATAAATTGAATATCAAATTTTAATAATTTTCGATAAACTGCTATTAAAAATCTATGAATTGATAAAAACCTTCATTTGTAATGTCTATAAAACCAATATTTTGAATTGCTCTAGGGTTACGATTATCAATCACATGGACTCCTTCATAATCTTCCCCTATAATAATGAGAATAAGAAGTTATTCATTTTGAAATAAAAGTTAATAACTTATATTTTTTTTAAAGTGGTGCATTTTTTAGAACTCTTTTTATTTTAAAATTAGTTTCCGTATATTAGATGTCCTGTTTGATTTAAAACAAAATAAAACAGTATTTTAGAGTACTAAATTATTCGGTGGTGTTACACAAAGTATGATTTTTTTAAAGCGTTTTAGAATAGCAAAATTATACAACTAAAAACTACCCA
>CAKZOK010000185.1 GCA_937136415.1 uncultured Cytophagales bacterium
AAATCAATCCATCAAAGAATGAAAATGACTATAAACTATAGGAAGAGTTTTTGAAATTCTGAACAGCCTACGCTAAAACACCAACAAAGGCTGGGAAAACTAATAATTAATCACTAAAAACTAATCACTAAAAAATGTTTGCTTATCTCAACGGAAAAATTACAAAAAGAGAACCTTCACTAGCCGTTTTGGATATTAATGGCGTAGGTTATGAAGTCAAGATTTCGCTTCAAACTTATTCTATTATTCAAGAAGGACAGCCTTTCAAACTTTTTACTTATCTAAGTGTAACACAAGATTCGCAAGAGCTTTTTGGGTTTGCGACAGAAAGTGAGAAAAAAATGTTTTTACAATTAATAAGTGTTTCGGGAGTTGGAAGAAATACAGCATTAGTGATGCTTTCGGCAATGAGTGTTTCTGAACTAGCAGATGCAATTATTAATAATCAAACTTCAATTATTCAGAAAATAAAAGGAATAGGAAAGAAAACTTCTGAAAGGTTAGTCTTAGATTTGAAAGATAAATTAGCAAAAGAAGGCTTCCAACTTCAAGATGAAAATGGAATGAGTAGCGCACTCAAAGAACAAGCCTCAAGTGCTTTGATTAGTTTGGGGTTATCCAAATTAGTAGCTGGCAGAACTATAAATTCAATTCTTAAAAAATACGGCACAGATATTTCTTTAGAAGAATTGATAACTTATAGTTTGCAAGAAGGATAAAATCAGTAACCAGTAATCAGTAACCAGTAATCAGTAACCAGTAATCAGTAACCAGTAATCAGTAATCAGTAATCAGTAATCAGTAACCAGTAACCAGTAATCAGTAAATTTCCTAACCCCTCGCCCCAAAAACTATGAAAATTATTGCTATTATTCCTGCTCGTTATGCTTCTAGTCGTTTTCCTGCTAAAGTTTTGGCTGATATTAATGGAAAGACGATGATTGAGCGTGTTTTTAATCAAGCCAAAAAAGCTGCAAAATTGAGCGATGTTTTTATCGCTACTGATAATCAACTTGTATTTGACAAGGTAAAGGAATTTACTCAAAATGTATTGATGACAAGCGATAGTCATATTTCGGGAACAGACAGAATTGCAGAAGCTGCGCTTATTTTAGAAAAAAAGAATATTGAATTTGATTTTATAATTAATATTCAAGGCGATGAACCATTTATTCAGCCTTTACAAATTGATAGTTTGGCAGAAATTTTATTGAATAATAAACAGACTCAACTTGCAACTTTAGTCAGTAAAATAAAAGATTTAGAAACTCTTTTTGATTGTAATGTAGTAAAAGCAATTTTTGATACAAATCATAAAGCAATTTATTTTAGTAGAAATCCGATTCCTTTTGTAAGAAATACTGAAAAAAATAATTGGCTTTCAGAACATACTTTTTACCGACATATAGGAATGTATGCTTATCAAAAAGATATTTTGCAGCAAATTACAAAACTAGAACCTTCAACATTAGAGCTTGCCGAATCTTTGGAACAGTTGCGTTGGATAGAAAATGGATTTGAAATACAAATTGCCATTACTCCTTTTGAAAGTATAGGAATTGATACGCCAGAGGATTTGGAGAAAATACTAAACAAAATGTAGGCAACAGCTTTCAAGCTGTCGTTCCTTTATTTTTTATCCTAATAGCTTGGAAGCTATTGGCTACTTTATGAAATTTTATCGTATTTTTGAAAATCTAAATCAACAAACAAACTTATTCACAATTTAAAATATATTATGGGATTACTTTCAGGAAAAAATGTACTCATCACAGGCGCATCTCGTGGAATCGGACGTGCAATGGCAGAGCGTTTTGCCGAAGAAGGAGCAAATGTTGGCTTTACATATCTTTCTAGCGTAGAAAAAGGCGAGGCATTGCAAAAAGAACTTTCAGAAAAAGGAACAACTATAAAAGGTTATCGTTCTGATGCGTCTGACTTTAAGGCTGCTGAAGAATTGGTAAAGAATTTTACAAAAGATTTTGGTTCGCTTGATGTACTTGTAAATAATGCAGGAATTACAAGAGATAATTTGCTTATGAGAATGAGTGAAGACCAATGGGACGAAGTGATGCGAGTAAATTTGAAATCTGTTTTTAATTTGGTAAAAGCCTCTACACGTACATTTTTGAAGCAAAGACAAGGCTCTATTATCAATGTAACTTCGGTAGTTGGAATAAAAGGAAATGCAGGACAGGCAAATTATGCAGCTTCAAAAGCTGGAATAATTGGCTTTACAAAATCGATTGCTTTAGAGTTAGGCTCAAGAAATATTCGTTGTAATGCCATTGCCCCTGGTTTTATCGAAACTGAAATGACAGACCAATTAGATGAAAAAATGGTTGCTGAATGGAAAAATGCGATTCCATTGCGTCGTGCAGGTTCTTCTAAAGAAGTAGCCGATGTTACTATTTTCTTGGCTTCTGATTATTCAAAATATGTAACAGGTCAAGTATTACAAGTTGATGGTGGAATGCTAACTTAATTCGATTACGGATTATAGATTACGAATTACGAAGCTAATTCATTGATTACAACTTAAAACCAATATAAAAACTTTATTTATGATGAATGAATAAGGTTTTTTTTATTAAATCGTTTGGTTCTCTGACAATGTTTGCACCTTCCTTTCTTATTAAAAATTATCTTGTATTTTAAATTGGTCTGTACCAAAGGTTCTTTAGGTTTTGGAAAAACAACTATCGCAGAACTCCTAACCTAAAAGTTAGGGTACATTTTGGCACGTTAAAATATATGTTACAAAGTGAAATAATACCAAAGTCATGTTATTTAAAGCTCTGAAAAGACTTATTTTGTCCAAATCAGACCTTTGGTACAGACTTGAACAAAATACAAAATAGAATTAATTTTACGTTTAAAATTATCCAAAAGACAAAAGTTGTCAGAAAATCAATTATTATTTCTCTAAAAGTAATAATTCTCTAGCTTTTTGCAAGTCAATTTTTGTGTTTTTTGAAAGGTCTAAAAAATAATTTAATTGCCAGTTTTGTGTTTTTTGAGCTTGTTTGCTTATTGTTTTGTCCCAAATTGGATATACTCTAATTCCACGTTTTCCGTTTTTATCTTGATTTGATAAAATTCCTTTTTCAAGTAAAATGGTTTTTGGAAAAATAAAAACTCCAAAATTTTCTTCTTTTTGAGTAGCAATCATATAAAAATCAAAGTCATCTTTTATATCAAAAGGTTCTGTAATTCCTTCTTTATTTCGTTTCCAAATGGCTACAAATTGCCCTATTTTTTTAGGTGTAATTTTAGCTTTTCGGAATAATATATTTTGATTATTGGCTTTAAAAGTATGAGCAAAATATTCTTGACTTTCTTTTTCAGCCTTTACATCTGAAAGCTCAATTTCCAGTTTTTGAAAAAGTAATTTATCTACATTCTCAATTTGAGAAAAATTTTTATGCGATATTGACAATTTTTTAGATTTTTAAATTTATATAAAAAAAATATACGTGTGATTTTATTCGTAAATTTGAGGAACTATTTACCAAAACTACTAAATTTATTTTTCTCTTTAGACCATTTTTTGCTTCTATCGCTATTAGCTAGAGAGTTGTTGTTTTATTTCGTAATCCGTAATCCGTAATTCTTCTTTTATGTCCAATTCTATCAAAAATCAAAAAGCCATTTTATCAAAACTAGGAATAGAAAAATTGAATGAAATGCAACAAGAGGCACAATTAGCCATTCATTCTTCTGATGAAATAATTTTACTCTCGCCAACAGGAACAGGAAAAACACTTGCTTTTTTACTTCCAATAATAAATAATTTAGATACAAAAATAGAAGAAATACAAGCTCTAATTGTTGTTCCTTCAAGAGAATTAGCGATTCAAATCGAACAAGTAATGCGTGAAATGGGAACAGGATTTAAGGTAAATGCTGTTTATGGAGGGCGAGCAGGCTCAAAAGACAGAATAGAAATCAAACACCGACCAGCCGTTTTGGTAGGAACAATGGGGAGAATTGCCGACCATTTGAGAAGAGAAGCCTTCGAAACAAAATTTATCAAAACACTCGTTTTAGATGAGTTTGATAAATCATTAGAAATAGGATTTGAAGGTGAAATGAAAGAAATTTTGACTATTTTACCAAAAATTGAAAAAAAAATACTCACCTCTGCCACACAAGGCGTAGAAATTCCAAAATTTGTAGGCTTAAAAAACCCTCTTACCATTGATTATTTAGAAGGAAATCAGAAAAGTAATAAATTGCAATTAAAATTAGTAGCTTCTCCTACAAAAGATAAATTAGAAACACTTTTAGAATTATTGGCACATATTGGAAATGAAAATGGAATTGTTTTTTGTAATTATAAAGATTCGATTGAAAGAATAAGTAATTTTTTGGAGGAAAATGGAATTTCTTATGGTACTTTTTTTGGTGGAATGGAGCAAGTAGAAAGAGAACGAGCTTTGATAAAATTTAGAAATGGAACATACAAAATTTTACTAGCAACTGATTTGGCTGCAAGAGGAATTGATGTACCAGAGCTTAATTTTATTATTCATTATCATCTGCCTCAAAGAAATGAAGAGTTTACGCACCGAAACGGCAGAACAGCTCGTATGAATAGCAAAGGAACGGCTTATGTGTTGCATTATGAAAATGAAAACTTACCAGATTTTATTGAAAATTTGAATTTAGATACAGAAAAAACATCAAAAAAACAGCTTCCAAATTCTTCAAAATGGTGTACATTGTATATTTCTGGAGGAAGAAAAGATAAAATATCAAAAGGAGATATTGCAGGGCTATTTTTTAAACAAGGAAATATTGAAAAAGAACAATTAGGAATAATCGAACTCAAAAACGATTGTGCTTTTGTTTCTGTCAAAAAAGAAATTCTAAAAAACGTTTTGCCGAAAGTAAATAATATGAAACTCAAAAAGAAAAAAGTGCGAATTTCGGTAGTTTAAAATTTTCTGTTTGCAGCACAAAATAATATTGATTTTTTATGAATATTATCTTGTGCTGTAATTTCATTTATTTTGCCAATACTTCATTTTTGTACTCTTTAAAAGCACGATAAATTCCAGATGCAATATAAGATTGTCCGTTGTCGGTCTTTAAATAATTTTGTTCTTTTAGATTAGTCAAAAAACCAATTTCGATAAGTGCTGCTGGCATTGTTGTTTTCCACAATACCAAAAAACCACTTTGTTTTACACCTCTATTTTGTCTGTTTACACGTTTCTCAAATTGCCTCTGAACTTTGGTAGCAAAATCAATACTTTTGGTTTGGTTTGCACTCTGAAAATTTGACATTTTGATATATGAAATAATGCTGTATGGGTCAAATTTGTATTTTTCTTTATGATTTTTTTCTTCTAAAATAACAGCGTTTTCACGCATTGCGACAGTGAGGTTTCCATCTGTTTTGTGCATTCCGATAGTGTAGGTTTCTGCTCCCAATACATTTTTATTTTTGGCAGAATTACAATGAATAGAAATAAATAAATCAGCCTTATTTCGATTGGCAATAGCTGTTCTTTCATCTAATTCTACAAAAACATCGGTGCTTCTTGTATAAACTACCTTTACATCTTTCAGGTTTTCTTTGATATAACCACCTACTTTTAAAGCCACAGCAAGCGCAACATCTTTTTCTTTTGCCTTGCTTCCCAAACAGCCGGGGTCTTTCCCTCCGTGTCCTGCATCAATAACGACTGTAAAATTAGTAGTGTTTTTGGTCGTAAAACTAAAAAACATTAATCCAAGCAAAGCAATGCAAAATAAATAAGGAAGGGGTTTTAAAAATTTATTCATAATATTTTTACAATTTTGATAGGTCTATTTTTTTAATGAAATTAATTATTTTATAATTAAAATTAACAAAAAACTTTCCAAATCTTCATTTTAGATAATTTTCAATATTCTGATTTATTTAGTAAAATAATTCAAGTTACAGATAAGAGATTTTTTAATTTGTTGGAAGGTAAATTAAGGCATTTGTATCAAAGCCAAATGATTTATAAATGACAATCAAAAATAAGTCGTATCTTTGTAATTACATTCCGAAATGAGATTCAACAAACATACTACTTTTATTCTAAAAATTTATTGTTTGTGATTTATAAGATGTAAAAACTCATTTCACAATCCATTTATATGTCAGAAAATAGTAATAATAAAAATAATACGACCAAATCATTTGCTGATTTAGGTCTTTCAGATGAGCTTCTTCAAGCCGTTAAGTTATTGGGGTATAATTCGCCTTCGCCTATTCAAGAAAAAGTAATTCCTTTTGTTTTGGATAGAAAAGATGTTTTGGCTTCGGCACAAACAGGAACAGGAAAAACAGCAGGTTTTACTTTGCCTATGCTTCAGCTTCTTACACAAGATGTAAAACAGCGTTCTAAGATTAGAAAACGTGTTTTGCGCTGTCTTATTCTTACGCCTACTCGTGAGCTTGCAGCACAAGTTTTTGAAAATGTAAAAGAGTATAGTGCTTTTTTGGATATTCGAAGTGCTGTTATTTTTGGTGGGGTCAATCAAAATCCACAAATCAGAACACTCAAAAATGGTGTTGATGTATTGGTAGCAACTCCAGGGCGTTTGTTGGATTTGGAAGGGCAAAAAGCTCTTTCGCTTGCTAACATAGAGATTTTGGTTTTAGATGAAGCCGACAGAATGCTAGATATGGGCTTTTTGCACGACATCAAACGAGTCATAAAACTTGTTCCGACTAAGAGGCAAAATTTACTTTTTTCGGCTACTTTTTCGAAGGAAATAAAAACGCTTGCAGCAAAGATACTTACCAAGCATGTTACTGTAGAGGCAACGCCAGAAAATACAACCGTAGAAAAAATTAATCAGACAGTTTATAGTGTAAACAAAACACGAAAATCAGATTTAATCATAAAATTGATTGATGAAGGAAATTGGGAGCAAGTTTTGGTATTTACTCGTACAAAATATGGTGCAAATCGTTTGAGTGATAAGATGACCAAAAGAGGTATTCAAGCTGCTGCTATTCATGGAAACAAAACTCAAAATGCTCGCACAAAAGCTCTAAAGGGCTTCAAAGATGGCTCTATTCGTGTATTAGTAGCAACAGATATTGCAGCAAGAGGCTTAGATATTCCACTTTTACCGTATGTAATTAATTATGAATTGCCAAATGTTGCTGAAGATTATGTACACCGAATTGGTCGTACTGGTCGTGCAGGAGCAGGTGGAGATGCAATTTCATTAGTTTCTCATGATGAAACAGAATTTGTAACTAATATTGAAAAATTACTCAATGAAAAAATTGAGAAAAAAATAGTAGAGGGCTTCGAACCTACTGCACCATCTAAAGAAGATATCGAAGAAGCAGAATTAGCAGCACGCCAAAGAAGTGGAAGAGGTGGTTTTCATAAAAGAAGACAGCGAAACCATTCTTCTGAAAACAAAGGTAAGTCTGGTTCTGTAAATTTAGGTAAGCCAAAATCCAAAACAAAAGGACGTAGAAGTAATAATCCAAAATTTGGAGGAAAAGGAAGATAATTCTAATCTACATACTTAATTAGAAAAGGGGGTACAAAACTATCTTCATAATTCAATTATTCATAGGGAAGATTTTTTTTCTTCCCTATTTTCTTTCTTTTCTTATTTGTAAGATAGCAGTTTCAATACTTTCTTGGATAGATATTATATTCTGTCCTATTTCACTTATTTGGCTTCCCTTTGAGAGTATTCTGCGTAGTTGGCTTATCTGTACTTCTAATTCCTTTATATCCAAAAGGCGCAAAGTAGCACGTATTTTATGATGTACAGAAGCAAGTTGAATTTCATAATCAGATAGATAAGTTGATTCCAAAACACGGCTAAATTCTGTCAAATCATTTTCACTAAGCTCTAATAATTCGATATAAAAAGCCTTATCAGTACTAGCTAAATTTTTGAAATATGAATAATTTAGTTTTCCTTTTTCAATATTTTTTTGAGGAAGCTGTCTTTGAAGTTGCTTATAACTATGCTGTGCAATTTTTTGGTATAACTCATTTGGATTAAATGGTTTACTCAAAAAATCATTCATTCCAACTTTCACAATCCGTTCTCTTTCATTCAAAAGTGTTGAGGCTGTAAGAGCAATAATAGGCGTAAATTTGTTCGAATCATTTTCCAAAAGTCGTATTTCGTGTGCAGCTTCATAACCGTCCATGACAGGCATTTGTAAGTCCATCAAAATAACATCAAAATCATTTTTACTAAATAAATCAACTGCAATTTTTCCATTTGCTGCAATTTGATATTTTGCTTCCCAGTTATTCAAAAATTTCTTTACTAAAATCTGGTTTACCTTATTATCTTCCACAACCAATACATTTATTCCTTTTAGGTTTTTGATATTAGTGGTATTAGGAAGGTTTGCCGTAATACTTTGAACATTCCCAAGCTGAAAACCAAGCTGAAAACTGAATGTTGAACCGACCATCATGGTACTCATAACATTAATTGCACCTCCTTGAAGTTCGACAAGTTGTTTTGTGATAGCAAGTCCCAAACCAGTTCCACCATATTTGCGAGAAGTATCCTCGGCTGCTTGTGAAAAATCTTCAAAAATAGTATTTATTTTTTCGGGAGAAATACCAATTCCTGTATCTGAAACAGCAAATAAAAGTTCTACTTTTTCAGTTTTGTGGCACAAAAGCCTAACCGTAATCGTAACTGTTCCTTCATCGGTAAACTTGAGAGCATTTCCGATAAGGTTATTCAGAATTTGAGAAAGGCGTGTCGAATCTCCAAGCAACGAGCTGGGAATATTTTTATCAATATTACTACGCAAAAGAATATTTTTTTCATCTGCACGAGCCTTAAATATTTCTACTGTATGTTGAATTAGGGCAGGCAAATCAAAGACAGCTTGCTCGAAAGCCATTTTACCTGCTTCCATTTTTGAAATATCCAAAACACTATTAATAAGCGAAAGAAGATTTTGAGCCGAAAACTCCAAAATTTCTACATTTTCAGCCATCTCTCCTTCCAAATTATTATTTTTTAAGAGATGTGTCATTCCAATAATAGCATTGAGAGGTGTTCGGATTTCATGACTCATCGTGGACAAAAATTGTTCTTTGGTTTTTGTGGCAGCTTCGGCTTGTTCTTTTGCTCTCTTCAAATCTTTATTGCTTGCCATAAGCTCAGAAGTACGCTCTTTTACTTTCGTTTCCAAACTTTCATTGGCACTTTTGAGAGCTTTTACTAATTGCCTATTTTCGATGCGTAAAGAATAAGTTTCGAGAGCCTTATCAATCGTCAAAAGCATTTCATCTTTATTCCAAGGCTTTACCAAATACCTAAAAATACCACATTTATTGATAGCTCGCATAATATCTTCAGTATCACTGTATGCTGTCAAAATAATTCGAACTGTATTAGGAAAATTTTCAGTTACTTTTTCCAAAAACTCTACACCAGTCATCTGTGGCATTTTTTGGTCAGAAATAACAAGCTGAATATCATTTTTTGATAAAATTTCTAAGCCTTCTTTACCAGAAACAGCCGTAAAAATAGTATAATGTCTTCTAAACGAGCTTTTAAAAATACGCAAATTACTTTCCTCATCATCAACATATAAAATAGAAGAGGGTTTTTTGGATTTTGGATTTGTTTCTTTATCAGAAGCTAAATTAAAGTCAGTAAGAGTATTGGGCATTTTTTATAAATTTCTATTCTGATTTTTTTATAACAATGTAAGATGAAATACATTTTTAATTAAATATATTCATTTTTTCGGTACAATGCCAAAGAATTATACCCAAACTTACAGAAACATTAAGAGAATGCTTTGTTCCAAACTGAGGAATTTCTAAAGCAGCATCACAATTTTGCAAAACTTCTGCATCAACTCCAAAGGCTTCATTTCCAAAAACAAAGCTATATTTATCTTCTTTTTTGGGGAAAAATGTATTCAATTTCTGACTTTTTGTAGTCTGTTCGATAGCAAAAATAGAGTACCCTTGTTGGCGTAAAGCATCAATAGCTTCATTTGTTGTATCAAAATATTCCCATTCTACAGATTCGGTTGCTCCTAAAGCTGTCTTCTGAATTTCTCGGTGAGGAGGTTTGGCTGTAATGCCACAAAGGGCAATTTTCTCAATCGAAAAAGCATCAGAAGTTCTGAAAGCTGCACCAACATTGTGCGCACTTCTAACATTGTCTAAAATAATTACAATAGGTTGTTTTTTTTGTTCTTTAAACTCTTCTATTCCAATTCGGTTCAGATTTTCTAAGGAAAGTTGTTTCATAAAAAAGGATTAATTTATTTAGTGAAATAGTTATTTCTAACTAATTTTGGGTTTTCTTTTTGCTTTTTTATGATTTGTAGAAGGAATATAACCACCCTTAAAAAGTTTTCCAATCGTGATTTCTAATTTTTTGGAAAATGTTTCTTGACAAGTAATATTCATTTTTTCAAAACCTTTTAGGGCTAATTGTGCTGTTGCATCAGCATCAGAACCAGCACGGTGATGACGAAAATAAATTTCATTTTGGTTACAAAGCGTCTTCAAATCATAACGAGGCATCTCTGTCCAAATCTTTTTGGCAAACAAATAACTACACGAATACGACAAATCGGGGTAAGGCAAATCGTAAGCATCTAGGGTTTTACGAAGTACCGAAAAATCAAAACTAGCATTGTGAGCTATCAAAAATTGATTTTCCAATAAGTCTTTTAAGTCTGATTTCCAAAGCTCATCAAAGCGAGGTTCTTTCCATACATCGCCAGCCGTAATCCCATGAATAGAAATATTCATTGGGTCAAAATGATTAATTTTGGGACGGATTAACCACGATTTTGTTTCTATAATTTGATTATCTTTGACAAAGGAAAGTCCTATTTCACAAGCACTATTTCTATATGAGTTAGCTGTTTCGAAGTCTATTGTTATAAAATCCATTTTAATTTTTGGATACTATTTTTGTAAGAAGATAATTACAAAAGTAGCTTTATTTTTTTTAATACACTGCTAATTTTATCGAATAAATAATCAAAAATGAAAAATACAAATTTACTCAAAGTAGCAATGGCTCAGATTGCTCCTATTTGGCTTAATAAATCACAAACGACGCA
Organism: uncultured Cytophagales bacterium; assembly: GCA_937136415.1. GTDB lineage: Bacteria > Bacteroidota > Bacteroidia > Cytophagales > Bernardetiaceae > Bernardetia. Next base: position 11,087 of record CAKZOK010000185.1, read on the forward strand.
GAAAATAGAAGAATATATTATTCAAGCAGGGCAAAAAAAGTGTGATTTGGTTGTTTTTGGAGAAACGATTTTGTCTGGCTATCCATTTTGGCTTTCTATTACAGAGGCTTCAATTTTTGATTCCCAAATTCAGAAAGAAATCAATGCTCATTATATCAAAAATGCGATTGAAATAGAAAAAGGAGATTTGAAAAGCATTTGCCATCTTGCCAAAAAACACAAAATAGCTATTTATTTGGGAATAATCGAACGCCCAAACGATAGAGGAGGGCATAGTATTTATTGTTCTTTGGTTTATATCAATAAAGAAGGTGAAATAAAATCAGTGCATAGAAAATTACAGCCTACTTTTGAAGAGCGTTTGAGCTGGGCAGCAGGCGATGGAAATGGTTTGAAGGTGCATAATTTGGGCAATTTTAAGGTAGGTGGGCTAAATTGTTGGGAAAATTGGATGCCTCTTGCTCGTACTGCACTTTATGGATTAGGCGAAAATCTACATATTGCTGTTTGGCCTGGAGCTATCCGAAATACAGAAGATATTACTCGTTTTATGGCTAAAGAAGGACGTTCTTTTGTGATTTCTGTTTCTGGATTGATGCGAAAAGAAGATTTTCCAAAAGATACACCTCATTTGGATATTATTTTGAAAAATTGCCCTAATATTTTAGCAAATGGAGGTTCTTGTATTGCAGCTCCCAATGGAGAGTGGGTTGTTTCTCCTTATGATAATGAAAATAATGAAAAACTAATTATTGCAGAATTAGACTTTAATAAAGTTTTGGAAGAAAGACAAAATTTTGATGCTGTTGGGCATTATTCTCGTCCAGATATTTTGAAATTGACATTGAATAGAAAAAGACAAAATAATTTGGATATAATTGAATGATAAAAAATTATTAATTAATGACCTTAAATTGTTTGCCAGGGAGAGCCTTAATAATTCCTTTCATTTCCATTATCAATAATTGCCCTGCAAGTTGTCCGAGAGGAATTTGTGTTTTAATAGAAAGATTATCGATTGCCATTGTGCCTCCAGATTCTTGTAATTTATTGATGATAATTTGTTCTTCCATCGTTAATTGAATATTCATTTTTTTGATAGCAGGAATATTTTGCTCGTCCAAATCCCACTTCAAAATATATTCAATATCTTCTACCCCTGTATAAATATGAGCATGATGATTGCGAATAAGACGGTTACAACCTGCCGAACTAGCAGAATTTAGATTTCCTGCAACAGCAAAAACCTCACAATTATAAGAATTTGCGATATGAGCTGTAATAAGTGCGCCTCCTTTTGCAGCAGCTTCTACCACAATCAGAACATCTGAAAGCCCTGCGATTACTCTATTACGCTGTGGAAAACGTGGCGCATCTGGACTTGTTCCGAAGCATTCTTCTGTCAAAAGCCCTCCTTGTTCACTCATTTCGAAAGCTGTATTTTTATGAACAGCAGGATAAATTTTGTCTAATCCATTTGCCATTACTCCAATCGTATCTAAGCCATTTTCTAGGCTTGCTCTATGTGAAAAAATATCAATTCCATATGCTAACCCACTGATAATAAGAGGATTGTATTTTACCAAATCTCTCACTATTTTTTGTGTCATTTCTCTGCCATATTCTGTCGCTTTTCGTGTTCCGACAATCCCAACAGTTTTTTGAGCATTCAAATCTGCATTGCCTTTATAATACAAAATATAAGGAGAATCATCATGTCTAAGAAGACGTTGAGGATAATTTTTGTCTGTATAAATCAATATTCTGACACCTTGTTTTTCGGCAATGGCTAATTGTTTTTCAGCTTTATGTAAAGCATTGGTTTTGTTTTCTTTTATTGAATTAACTATTCGTTGCCCGACATTTGGGATTTTGAGAATTTTGGAAGAAGAAGCACTAAAAACATCTTGTGCAGAACCACAATAACTAATCAAAAGTTTGGCTGTTTTTGCGCCCACATGAGGTAAAAGAGATAAAGCTACTTGAAATTGACGATTATCAGACATAAATATAAAACAAAGTCAAAAAATGAAAAAATAAAATACAAAGTACTCAAATTTTTAACTAAAACTAAACTGACAAAAAAAATTCTTTATGATTCTGACTACCAAAATCATAAAGAATTTTTTCTAAAAACACATTTTTTTTGTGGTTTTTAGTTTGCTTTCAAAGCAGTATCATTATCCAATAATTTTTCATTATCAGCATCGGCTACCTGTACAGCAATATCAAATTTTTCTTGAAAAAGTGTTTCAAATTCTGAAATACTCATTTCTGAAGGCATTTCAAATTCTCCCAAACCTGCAAGTGATTCACGCTCATCGGCTACTTCTCCTAAGCGAGCAGAATCATCGGCAAAGCGTGCGCCACGACCTGCATTATTGCCTTTATAGACACGCAATGAATAACCAAATGCTTCTTTAAATTTGTCTTTGAGTGTGTTTACAGTCATACGACCATCTACTTTGAAAGTTCCCATAAATTCTAATTTTTAGTGTTAGATTATAAATTGAGCGATAAAAAATTGATTTGATTTTATGCAGCAAAGTGATAAATAAATCAATGAATTTCAATTTAATAAAAAAAAATGATTGTTTCATAATTTTTATAGAGCAATTACATCAAAAAAATATCAATTAGTTGTAAAATATTCTTATTCTTATTGGTAATTAAACTCAATAAATTGTATTTTTGAGAATGCAAAAAAATCTTTCTTCTACATATTCTTCGCAAGTTATAGAATCTATTACTGCTTCTTTTTCTTCTTATCAAAAGCGTTTTTTTCAAGACATTCTGACGCTTCATTACGGACAAAAAAATAAATTTATAACTAAAAATATAAATGGGTATAAAAGCAAAAAAACAGATTTTGGTAGAGAAAAATGGACATATTTTTCATCTTACATTTCGTCTTATTCTATGCGAGATGTTTTGTTGTATGCCAAATTAAAAGGTTTTGATGAAGTTGTTTTGAAAATAATTGCGATGATAGCTTATTTTCAAAAAAATGAAAAAGGACAAAAAGATTTTTTTATAGAAATTTTACAAACTACTCAAGACGCTGTTTTTTTCTTTGAATTTTATATAGAATCCTTCGAAAAACCATTTCCAAATTCCTTTAAAAAAGCAATTAAAGTTTGTCTGGAAAACAAAAATAAAAAAGAAATAGAAAATTTTTTTATTGATTTTCCAAATAAAAAAACGCTACTAGCAGACTGTTTGAATATTTGCCGTCCGAGGTTACATTATCAAATTGATAAAGATTTTTTGAAAGAAAATTTTGCCAAAAAAATACCCATTAAAGAATGGAAAAAAGAGCTTACAAAAGCACATTTGACCAAAGGTTCTTATCAAGAAAAAAGAAATAGACAAAGCGAGCTTTGGAAAAAAATTATTAAAGAAAATAGACTTTCTAGTGCTGAAATTTTGGAAGAATTGCCATTGATTTTCAAAAATTCGCCAAAGACAGTAAAATTAGCATTAGAAAAATTAAATAATAAATTAGATTCAGAAGAAAAGGGTAGTAAAATTTCGCCATTTCATATCCTTGAAAGCTACCAGCAAATTCATAAAGCGTATGTAAAACGAGTGCATCGCATTTTGCATACACAAGAGTTTGTTGAGAGTATTATTGCCGAACAAGAAGAAGAATTACACCGTTTGCAGGTTGCTTCAAAGCGTATTTTTAAAAAATGGGAAGGCGAGCTTTTTTTTGGAGGCTATCATCGTTTGATGCTTATTTTTCACGAGTTAGACGAGCAGCAACGTCTTTTTTTTACTCAAATAAATAAACCTAACCTGCAGCAAGCTCCCAAACAGATGGCGCAAATTATGCAGAGAAGTCAGCAAATTGATACACTACTTTCTACTTTTGAAGAGAAATATTTGAGTGAACTTCCACCTTCCTTAGTTCAGCAAGAAGGTTGGCGAAAAATAGAGCGTCAAGCTCTCAAAAATTTGCGTCGTAAAGTAGGATTTTTTGGAGAATTAGCCGATGTTTTTTATTCAGAAAAGATAGAACAAATCAAACGTCTTTATTTTTATTCACCAGAAGAAATTCAAGATGTATTGAAAGATATTGCCATTCATTTGGAGGAATTAGAAGATACAATTTTGCACAGAATCCGTGGACGAATTGCAGCCTTTAAAGATATTCAAGAGCTTTATTTGGAGCAAGCACGCCCACCTATGCAAGCTGCTTTGCAAGAAATGTTTGAGGTAGCAAAGGGAGTAAGTAAGCACTTGACAAAGCAATTAAATCAAGCCCAAAAACAGCAAAAACAGCATTTAGAAAATAGCTCTGATAATGAAAATGATTCTTCGAATGATTTATTAAATGAAGTAATTGAAAAGAATTTGAGCAAAAAACAAAAGCAAAAAGTTAGAAAGGGGCTTAGTTTGGAGGATTTTCAGAATATTTATGAAGACAAAGTTCGTCAGACATACTGGGACAAAACAAAAGAAAATCAGAAAGAAGAGTTATCTGTTTTGAGAAATGAATTGAGAAATCAATTAGAAGAAGCACGAAAAACAATTCAAAATATTATTCAAGTAACCAAAGAAGATATTGAAAACACGCTTTCAAAGGCACGAAAACAATTAGCATTTATTTATCAACAGACAGCACAAGAAGAGCGTGAAATGATTCCTTTTTTTATAGAAATTAGAGGAAAAGTAGAGCGTATTTTTGAGCGCAAACCTTTCGAAGAAGATTTCTTGACACTTTATCCAGACCTTACAAAAGCCAATGATATTCAAACAGGATTATTAAAAGAAATTTTACCAAAAACACTTCAGAATATTTGTCTTTTGAATGGAAAAAATGACAATAAAAGGTTTGGAAATACACTCATTGTTTTAGATGAGGCTCTTACTACAGAAGTACAATCGTTGGAAAAAGCAAGCTGGCTTTCTGCCTTTATTTTTCAAAGTAATGTTAAAAATGATAGCATAAATTCGGTGTCTATAAAAATTTTGAGTGAAGATGCTTTAAATACCTATTTTACACAAAATCAAAAAGATACAGCAGCTTTTCAGCATCGTTTGCAAGATGCTATGATGAATTACGCAACCTCTGAAAAAGGCAATTTGTCGGTAGCTCTCAAAAAATTGATTCAAGATAAGGAAAGTTATTCAAGAATAATTGTTTTGAGTAAATGGACAGAAAAACAGCCTCAATTTCCTTTCAAATTATTGAAAGAATATCGTCAAAAACATCGTATTTCGCCTTGTGTTTTTCTTGTAAACCTTCAACCAAATCTTTTGCCACAGCTCCGAATGCGTAGAAATGGAGTTTTTGCAGTACAGGGAATGTACGAAAATTTGATGGGTTGGATTTTGGAAGTGGAATAATTACGGACTAAAAATTACGAATATTATTTTTTTTGTAGCATACGCTTTAGCGTAGGCTGTTCAAAATTTGTTTGTTTTCTCATACAGTTTTCGTGTCTTTTGAAAGACAGCTACCTCGTAGCGTAACCTTGTTGTTTGTATTCTAAATGTGTCTAATTTCAAGGTTTCGCTACGATGTAGCTCCTAAATGCGTT
>CAKZOK010000186.1 GCA_937136415.1 uncultured Cytophagales bacterium
ATCGTACTCATGTCAAGGACATAGTTATTGTTTAAATTTAGCTCTTCTAATTTCTCCAAACTTATTAGAAATTCAATCCCATTTTCTCTATCAAGGTAATTATTTGATATGTCTAATTTTTTTAAGTTGATGAAGTTTATTAATTCTGAAATACTACCACTCTTATGTTCCCATTTATTAGTATTATCTTGTACAAAAAATTCACTGAGATATAACTCTTCTACACTTAAAGGATATGAAATATCTAATAAATCTCCACCTCTAACCCTACTCTGTACTTTGTGGTGATAATTGAGTTGATTATTATTTAAGTTTATAATCTTTAAATTCTCTTTGTTTTTTAAACAAGTAGTATCAAAAGGAATAAAGCCAAAAAAACTAGGGCGATAACGATCGTAATCGTAATCATCTAAGATTTCTGTATAATTCCAGCCACAATTTTCAGCACTAAATATTTCTATATTATTTGCACTTTCTAAACCCTGTATTTTATATGTATTGCAAGATAAATACAAATAATTAAGCCTAGAAAGTTCAAGACAAGATAAATCTAATATAGAATTATTTTCACTTTCATATATTACGCTCAAACCAATTATATACCCCTCATTATCAATAAAATAACAATTATCATTACTCCAAAAATCTTGTTCAGAAACTTCTATAATATTATTAACAACTTTGTTTCTCTTCTTTAGTTCTTCAATACTTTCTAAATAGTTTATGTCTTTTTTGTTAAATTTTTCCTCTTTATAAATATCATCCATATTCCCCTCAATCCCCTTTGGCAAATATCCAAGTCTAAAAACATTTTCCTCATTAGGATTATCAGTAGTAACAAAAGAAATACCTGCTTTTTGTATTCCATTTTTATCAAACGGTAAAGAATTATGGTATAAACTTATATAATTAGCTTTTTCATTTGGGCTGGCATTACTCTCTACTTTTTCTATAATTTTCTTTTCCAATTCTTTAGGTCGTAGAGTGCCTTCTGCTACCCAAATATGTATCTCAAAAATATTCCTACTAAGATTACTTTTATTTCTTAACGCATATTCTTCTATAAATAAAGCTACATCTTGCCTTAATTGCTTTGCTGTTTTGGATAATAAATACTCACGAATTTCATCTTCCATACGAAACAAATCCGTACCAATCGGCTGACACAAGCCAGACAAAATAAAATCAGAAACTATCAAATAAGAAGGCTGTTTTTTAGGGTCTTTTTGATTGTTATATCCCTTAAAATTGAGCCATAGTTTGTAGAGAAAATCACTAGAAAAAAGTAAGGGTTGTGCTATCAAAATCAAAAAATCTTTATAGGATTTTTCGTTTTCTCCTGCTTTTTGTGCAAAAAAATTGATTCTTTCTTGTAGTTTTTCGTTTTGTTGAGTTTGCATGATAAATTGCTTTTCTTTTTGGTTTGCAAAAACTAAAGTTTTCGGTACGTATTTCTCGCTCTAAAGAGTGAGCTACATTTTTCCTTTGAGTGTATGAATGGCTTTTTGTAAATTTCGGTTTGCCTTTTCTTTGTATTCGGTGCTATCAGCCAAACTATACATCTCTACAAAACGGCTAATTCGTTTAGCAGTCGTTTTGTTCCATCGCTCTTTTGGTAAAGGATTGAGCCAAACAATTTGATGCGCTACTTTTTTGAGATGCAACAAAAAACGCAATGTAGGCTTAAAACGACCATCAGAATTTCCTCCTCGTGCTGCTCCTGCATCGCTATAAATCACAACTAATGATTTTTTGCGTTTAATTTTGTCTAAAAGCTCGTAAGTTTTGGTGTGTTTGATATGAATTTTGTCTTCATAGAAATACTTTTGAGGAACATTATAGAAAAAATACTGTCCATAATCTACCGAAATTCTATCTATTTTTCCATTAAAAGATTCTGAAAGTGCCGTATTTAGCATATCGCCAAGCAGTTCGAAAGACAACATAGAACCTTTATTATCTGTCAGTAAAACCACATTATTATACAAACTCTCTTTTCGTTTGAAAATTGGTTTCTCAAAAAAGTCTTTTTTTGCCCAATGGTGTAGCGTTTCTTCAATATCTATTTCATTTGAAGTAGAAGAAGGTTGAAAGATAGGCAAACTACGAAAATTCTGTTTTATCTGTCTTTGGCTAATATCAAAATAGTTTTCAGTAAACAAGAAGTTGCGTTTTAAGCGTTTTTTATCTGAATCAAAACCACTTTTTTCGCTATTTTCATCTGTATTTCCTAAAATGAATTTTATTAGATGTTCTTTTCTATCATTCGTTTGAATTTCAGTTTTTTGATTATCTTCTTTTGGCTCGTTTTCTTTTTCTAAACTATTTTTTGGAGGTTCATTTTTTGTTGGCGTTTTGTTTTCCTCTTTTTCTTTCGTTTCAGAAGGTTTATTAATTCCATCAAATGTATCATGAAAGATTTTTTCGAATTCATATTTGCTTTGATTGGGTTTCAACCAAACCGTTTTTGCCAACCAAAGTAGATTTTGTTTGCTAAAATGAGATTCCGTATTATAAAACCGAAAACCAGTATGTAGCGCATCAATCAACACATAATATTCTTCTATTCCCAAATCAAAACCGTTTTTTTTGAGGGAATTAAAAGTCGCATATAAAGGCAAATTATTTTTCTGATTGTTCATTTTGTTGATATTTGTTTCTACTTTCGGCTGTTTTGAGTAAGATTTGAGAGTAGGGAATCATTCCTTTGTTATCAATTTCTTCAAACTTTTCTAATTCTTCTATTAGGTCTTTCTCTTGTTTAGTAAGATTTTTATTACTTCGAATAGAATTATAATATTCTATCATCTGAAACCAATCTATGAGTTCGCTAGTAGAAGGTCGTTTATCGTTTTTGTCTATATTATTTCTTATCGCTTCAAACGCTTCAAGAGCTTTTTTGAAATGAGGGTATTTTTTTAATGCTTCACAACGAGCAAGAACAATATCCTCAAGTTGTTCTTCATCAGGAAAATCAACAAAATGAAACAAACAACGCCTCAAAAAAGCAGGAGGTAATTCTTTTTCTTCATTGCTGGTAATGAAAATGAGTAGATTACTTGTTGCTTCTATTGTTTCTCCTGTTTCCTTGACTTCAAACTCTTTTTCATCTAATTCTAAAAGCAAATCATTTGGAAAATCAATATCTGCTTTATCAATCTCATCAATCAATAAAATATTAGATTTATCTCCGTTTGCTTCTTTCATAAAAGCATCTGCCAGTTTTCCATATCTGATGTATTTGCTAATATCATTTACTTTATCATCTTTGATATTAGCATCATACATTCTTTGAAGTGTATCCACTTGATAAACTCCGTCTTGTGATTTTGTAGTAGATTTTATGTTCCATGTAAAAAAATGGTCGTACATTTTTTCTCCATGTAATTCATACGCAACAGCTTCAGCAAGTCGTGTTTTGCCACACCCTGGTTCTCCCATAATCAGCAAAGGACGGTTTACTTGAAAAGCCAAATGAACAGCTTTTATGAGTTCTGGAGAAGGAATGTAAACGTCGATTATTTTTCCATTTTTTAGACGTATTTTTTTCTCTTTTAGGCTTTCGCCTGTGTAGTTTAGAATGTTAGCCATAAGTTCTTTTTTTGTTCAAAGTCAATATTAATGAGTTTACAAACCTCTGGAATTACTTTATCTGGATGTCCGTTGTCGCAGTCATTGATAAGTTTTTCTATGTATTCATCATCACAATCTATACAATCAAGTATATGTGGTGGTAATTTACCTAACCATGTTTCAATACAAATTTTAGTAATAGGCGAAATTAAATCTAAGTCTATAAATCTTAATTCTTTTATCATTTTTGCTTTATAAGATGCAGTAGTTTTAGACAAAAAAACAAATTTATCTTCATGTCCTATTAACTGATCTTTCTCACTTTCTACTAGGAGTAATATACACTTTGTATTTGACAATTCATTTACCTCCATTTCATCTGATATGAAAACTAAAATTTCATAAAATGCTTCAAATTCATTAGCCAAAGAGTTACAAGCCTCATTAAATATCAAAATTTGTGAGGTTGTTTCCATTTTGTCTAATAAATATTTTTTGACTATTGACTTTTTCTTACTAGTTGTTTTACTTTTATACTCCACTTTAAACTCTTCACAAAGCTCATCTAATAGATTTTCAAAAGTTGTAATATTTCTTTGTTTAAAATCAATGACTAAAGGTTTTACGAAAGTTCCAATACGTTCAAAATAATCATACACTAATTTATGATACAACCATTTTTGCCCATAACTTCCTTCTCCTCTAATTATAAAAGGTAACAACACTTTGCTAGAATCTGATAAATCTCTGAACCGTTCTAAAGGTAGAGTAAAGTTTAGTTTTCGTACTAAATTATATTCTTCATCGGATTTATTTATATCATCTTCTGATTGATTTTCTTCCTCTTCACTTTCTGAATCGATTTTCAACCCATCTAACATGCTTTCTATAGTTTTCTTTTCGATATTCACAAGCCTATTCAATCTACTTCTAAAATCAGCTTTATCGAAATTATTTGGCTTACTTATATATTCTCTACAAAGATCATTATACATGGAATTATTCATAAAAACTTCGTCCAAAATAGCAAAAACTCTATCCAAATCCCTACTAATCAATTCTTTAATTTCTTTTACGTTCATTTCTTATAAGTTAGTTTTGACAAATCTTTTCAATCTACTTCTAAAATTAGCTTTATCAAAATTGTTTGGTTTATTAATAAACTCTTTACAGAAATCATTGTAAGTCGCATTTTTATCTAAAAAAATCTCATCTAACTTATCAAAAACTTCATCTAAATCTTTATTTATAAGTTCAAGAATTTCAGTTTTTACTTTTTCTTTGTCTATTGGGTTTTGCATAATTATGTCCGTTTTAGTTATTACAGGCTCTTGAACTTCTCGTTTCACATTCACTTTTTCAGAATAAATCGTTTCTGATTTAGTTTCTTGTTTCTTAGGTTGATTGTGTTTATTTCTATTAATTGCAAAAATAATTTTGTCGCCTTCATTATCTGCTCTGCGTGTAGGTCTTGGCAAATCAATTTCACTTTCATTATAAAGATATTTTATATTTTCATAAATATCTAAAGTAGTCAAAAAATCTTGATTAGTATTTATTCCTTCTTTAAGAGTTTGTATAATGCTTTCTGTAAAATAAGTAGGACGATTTGGGTTTTTTGAATCGAACTTAGATGTTTTTGTTTGTTCAGAAGAAGTCATGACAAAAGAACCTTTTATTTTGTCAGATAAATCTTTAATCTGTAATAAAACAGTTTGTTCTACCGAAGCCATTTTATCCGTAAAATCTCCACTAAAACAACAATCCAAAATAATTATCTTTCTATCAATCCTACAATCACTAATAGTTTCTCTTATATCCGAAGCCGAAATGCCTGTACCTTGAATAGTTTTTGTACGGCTTTTGGGTGTTGTAAAATATAATTTAAGATTTTCACCCAACACGCCATGTCCTGCAAAATAGAATATAAAAGTTGCTCTTCTAGGAATGAGTTCTAAAAAAGAATATAATTCATGTTTTACATCATCGCCTGTTTGGTTGAGAAAAGAACATATATTTTCTTCTTTCACACCTTGTTCATTGATAAATAATTCTTTTAGTTGATTGAGATTTGCTTCTACATTCAACATTGGAGTAAGTCCAGAATCTTGTGCATATTCACTTGTTCCAAAAAGGAAAACATACGTTTGTTCGTGCAAATCAGACACAGTAAAATTAGTTGTGTTGTTCATAGTTTGAGTGGTATTTTTTACTTCTTTTTCAATATTCGGAATTTCTTCTTTTTGAAGTTGTACATCCAGTTCTAATGAAAAAGCAGATAACTGTTGGTAAAAATCCCAATCATATTTACCTGCAATAAATTTTCCTTTATGAGTGGAATAGAGATTTTTGAGAATTGAAGGCATAGAAACTTTATCCATTTTCTCAAAATAACTTGCATAATTAGCTTCTTCAAGACAAACTAAAGCCTGTTTTATAACTGGATTCACTGGATTTTATTCTAATTTATACTGCTTTTGTTTTATAAAAACCAATATAAATATTTTTCTCTATCTATAAAAGACCTGTTATAAATTTTCAATAACAAATCAAATCTTTTTCATTTGAAAATCATTCTATTTCTACACAATCCATAAAAAAAACTATTCCTTATCCCTAAATTTTAGGCGAAATAAAGAATAGTTTAAAGAAATTCTACAAAAACCTAAATTTACTTTTTCTTTTTACCAAGAGTAATCTTAAACCCAAAAAGTGTTGTTTCTTCATTTTTGAGTTTGTCCCTTACTTTTTTGAGGTCTTCTTCCATCGGCAAATCTTCTGGTTTTATTCCTGTTTCTTTCTCAAAGGCTTCTCTAATTGTTTGATTAGAGCTTTTGTGCGTGTCTTTTATAGAATCTTCTCCTCTAATTTTGGGGTCACTTCCCACCTTAAATTTTGTAAAAAGAGTAGCCAAATTTTTCGAACCAATCGTAACGGCTGGCATAAAATCAGATACATTTCTTTCTTGTGGAATTTCGTTTTCGTCTTTGAGCTTTTCAGAAGAAATACCACCAAAAAGTGTTTTGTCGCCTTCATTTCTGATGCGTTGAAAACCTGCTTTACTTACTCCTCGCTCGTCTGCAATTTGAAAAAGTTCGAACTCATTTTTTGCCAAAATTCTGCGTTGGCGCAATCGTTCCCTACTCTGCAACTCTTCTTCAATCAGCTCGGATTTTCGGGTTTGAAGGGCAAAATAAGTTTGAGCAAAAGCAATTTCTTGTTTACGAGAACTGCCATTTTGAGCAATCAAATAACAAGCATAACGAGAAAGTAAATAATCCATTTTCGTACGATAACTAACACCTGTTTTGACTTTTTTATCCTTTCTCAAAAAATGAAAATTTACATCCTGTTCACTATTTATACAAGCTGTCTGCGCTTTGGCAATAACTCTTTCAAAATTCTCCCATTTTGAATATTTCAAAAGAATTTGTAATGTTCTGGCAGACCAAACTTCATTTCCATTTCCATCTTTGAGTGCTGCATTTTCAAAGGCTGATTTAAGTAATGTTATATTTTGATTATCCATAATTGAAAAATAAAGTAAAGAAAATTTATGTTTTAGTAATTTTGAATAACTTGCTAATTATACTACCTAATATACAAAAATTTTAGCTAAAATCATACTCTTTTTTAAGAATTAAAGCCATTATACTAATTTATTTTTATCGATATTTGTCTTATCAAAACTAAACAATACTTTCTAAAAAAAATGAAAAATAACTTTATATTTTTGGGGGCAATTTTTGGAGCTTTAGCTGTCGGAATTGGTGCTTTTGGGGCGCATGCACTCAAAGACTGGCTCATTTCTATCAATCAAGTAGAAACTTTTCAAACGGCTTCCAAATATCATTTTTATCATTCTTTTTCTGTTATTTTAATAGGAATTTTGGTAAAAACTAAATTAACAAAATCAGAAAAAGCAGCTAAATTTTTGATTTGGGCTGGAAATTTACACCTTTTCGGAACAACTATTTTTTCTGGAACACTTTACTTACTTTGCCTTACAAATCTAAAATGGTTAGGTGCAATCACTCCCATCGGAGGCATTTTATTGATTCTTGGTTGGTTGTTTTTGGCAATTTCATTTTTAGATAAAAAATAATCAAAACTACTTCTATATTTTTTACGTAAAAAATAAATACCAATCAAAACCAAATGTACTTATGAATTGTCCCACTTGTCAGATAAAAATTCCTAGAGATGCTATCAATATTCAAAAAGATATTGCTCAATGTCAAAGCTGTGGAAATATTTTTAGTATTTCTGCTCAAATAAACCCTCAAAAAGATAATTCTTCTTCAAATGACTATGATTTGGCTCGCCAATCAATGTACAAAGAAGCTGATTTGCATAACCAATCTCTTCAAAATAACTTTGAAGGCAAGAAAAAAAATGGTTTTGATATGAACAATCCTCCCAAAGGAGCATATATCAATCACTTAGATACTGGTGTTCAGATTGGAGCTTCTACACGTACTTGGTTTGCTCTTTTTATTGTTCCTTTTGCACTTGTTTGGTCTGGTGGTTCGATAGGTGGAATTTATGGTATGCAGATTTTTAGTGGCGAATTTGATATTATTCTTTCTCTTTTTGGCATTCCTTTTTTGCTCGGTTCTTTATTTATTTGGAGTATGGCTTTGATGACGATTGCAGGGAAAATAGAAGTTACTCTTGATAGTAATGGAGGACATATTTTTACAGGAATAGGTAAAATAGGACAAAATAAACGTTTTTTGTGGTCGGAAATAAATAGTGTTTCTGAAGATATAAAGGTTTCTCGTTCAAGAGGAAATAACTATTCTTCAAATCGTTATATTTTATTGGAAGGACAAAGACAAATTTCTTTTGGCACTGCTCTATCTTCTGAAAATCGATATTATATGATACAAACTTTAGAACAAATTATAGAAAATAGAAAGTAATTATTCAAGTTGTTTAAGAATTGGTTTTGTCTGTATTTATTGGTGTTACTTCGCTAAAACACTAACAATGGCTAAATGATGCTTTATTATATCCTATTTTTTTGATTTGAAATTCAAGTTGCAAAGAACAACACATTGTTTATATTTTTTATTTGAATATTGCAATTATGCTGCAACTAAAAAGCAGTTTTAAAAATAGTAGGATACAATAATTCTTAGTTCTCTGCCAATTTTTGCCTTTTTGATAATTTTAAACGTAAAATTAATTCTATTTTGTATTTTGTCTAAGTCTATACCAAAAGTCTGACTTTGGCAAAACAAGCCTTTTCAGTGCTGCAAATGCTTGTTTTAAACTGGTCAGCCTTTCAGTACAGCTCCATTTAAAATACAAGATAATTTTTAGTAATAAAGGTAAATGCAAAAAATTATCAGAGAACCTAATTCTTTATTTCAAAAAATGAAATTCATTTTCATTTATCCATAAGATATTATTTTCCATCAAAATAAGCTCTTGTGGAATTTTTATTTTTGTATTTTCTATTTTTTTTATCAAAAAATTATTTTTCAAACTTCCTTTTTTATCTGTACAAAGTAAATAATTATCAAATTCTTTATCCTGATTTTCTACTAAATAACTACAAAGTAAATAATTATTATTTTCTGTATAAAGAATACAGCTTTCTGTTTTATGATTTGTCTTTTCAAAAACAAATCTTGAAATATCTTTGTGATTTATGTGATTTGTTAAATATTGTTTTGTGGGGTAAAGATATTTATTTACTTTGCTTTTCAGATTACTATATTTTTCTTCTTTAGTTTCTAGTTCTTCATCATCAAATTTTAAAGGAAGAGAATAATAATTTGATTGAAATGAAAAAACCACTTTATCTTCTTCTATAACTCCATAATAATTTACTTCTTCTATCTCCCAAATTGTTTCGAAATCTATGTTCAAAGCCTTCAAACCTTTTGGAAGTGGCATTTGATTTTGGAAATCAATTTCCGAAAGCAAAATTATTTTATTGAAAAAATTAACCAACATTTGAGTATCCTCTATTTCTGCAATAGCAAAGATTTCTTTTTTTTGAGTATCTAAAATGACAATTTGAGAAGCATTTTTTTGTTCTTGCTTTTGCTGTTTTGTTTTTATTTCTAGAGCTATAAAATTACTTTTTGGGTCAGGATAAACTTGCCAAATTTTTTGATTTGGGTTTTCTGGTTGGTAGGAGAATAAATTATTATTTTTCATAATTTCTTTGCTGATAATAAAGTATCAGATACATTTTTTCTCACGCTAAAGTGTAAGCTAATTTAATTTTCTAATTTCAATCCAAATCTTCTCATAGCTTCATTTATCAATGGAAATTCTTTTACCAAAACTTCTAATTTTTCTTTTTCTGATAAAGATTTTACAGCAACTTGTTTCTTTAATTTTTGGTTTATGATTTCAATTTTTATAAAATCATTATCCAAATTATTGGCTAAATAAGGATTTAGAGCAATTCTGATTGTCGAAAATTCTGAACGAAGTGCAATATTATTTAATAATTCTACTTTAATAATTGGATATTTCTCTACTTTTATTCTTGCATTAATAAGCGTAGAAGCAAACCCAGAAGGACTCATTTTGAAAAATTCTTTCCAAACCTGTTGTGCCTTTATTGTATCAAAACTAGAATTTCGGTCAGCTTGTGGATTTATTACTTTCTCAACTTCTTTATTTACTTCTGTTTTGTCTTCAACAATTTCTTGCCTCTTTTGAATTTTGACATTTGTTGTAACTTTTGGTGTTTTTTTCCAAGGTATATCGTCTGTATTCTTTTTTAAAGCAGGGTTTGTATAAGAAGAATTAGTTTTTGAAGATGCCGTTTTTTCTTGTGATTGATTTTGAGATTTAGCTAGTCTTTTTTTTTTAAATCTTCGACCAGTTGAGGAATCGAAAGCGCAGCCATTACATGAGAAAGTTTTAAAAGTGTCATTTCTACATGAAGCCTTTGATTTTTGCTACTTTTATAACTCAACTCACAAGCAGAAGCTAAATTAAGAGCTGACATCAAAAATGAAAACGAAGATTGTGCAGCCTGTGATTTATATTTTTCCTTAATCGTTTCTGAAAGTTCTAATAAAGTAACTGTCGCAGCATCTTTTGACACTAACAAATCACGCAAATGCTCACAAAGACCAACGACAAAATTATGCCCATCAAAGCCTTTTTTGAGTATTTGGTCAAAGATAAGTAGTGCCTCTGTGTGATTTCTACTCAAAAAAGCATCTGTTAGCTTGAAATAATAATCATAATCCAAAACATGCAAATTATCGATTGCACGAGTATAGGTCAATTTTCTATCTGGCGAAAAAGTAACCAACATATCAAAAATAGAAAGTGCATCACGCAATGCACCATCAGCTTTTCGCCCGATAAGTTGTAGAGCTTCTTCTTCTGCTTCTACATTTTCATTTGTTGCAATTTTTTCCAAATGACGAGCTACATCGTTGGGTTGTATTCTATTGAAATCAAAAATCTGACAACGAGAAAGAATAGTAGGAATAATTTTGTGTTTTTCGGTGGTTGCCAAAATAAAAATTGCATACGAAGGAGGCTCTTCTAGCGTTTTCAAAAAAGCATTGAAGGCTTGATTGGAAAGCATGTGAACTTCATCAATAATATAAACTTTCTTTTTTCCAGCTTGAGGAGGATAGCGAACCTGTTCAATAAGATTGCGAATATCTTCAACAGAGTTATTAGAAGCTGCGTCTAACTCACTGATATTAAGCGAATTACCACTATTAAAAGATTTGCAAGAAGTACACTCATCACAAGATTCTGTATCTGGGGTAATATTCAAACAATTAATTGTCTTTGCCAAAATACGAGAACAGGTTGTTTTGCCCACTCCTCTAGGTCCACAAAACAAAAAAGCCTGTGCAAGTTGGCTAGAGCGAATTGCATTTTTGAGAGTATCCGTAATGTGTGATTGTCCGACGACAGCATCAAATGTATCTGGTCGATATTTTCGTGCCGAAACTACATAATTTTCCATTCGACGAAGTTACGAAGAATTTTATAGTTTTGGTAATTATTTTTTACTAATTTTATTAGAAATTGTTATTTTAAATTTCATTTTTTTGCATCAACTATATAACTCTCTATCTTCATTTTTCAAAACAATGTACGTACAAAAAGGTTAATAGAGTAGTATTTTATGGACAAATTAGCGTCTAATACTTATTTTTTAAACTCAACTTATACTTTTTAAACTTATGATTTCAATTCATTTACTATCAAAAAACAAACAAACCTTTCTACAAAATTTTGCCAAATTGGGCTATTTTATGAAAGGAGCTGTTTATCTTCTTATTGGCATTCTTGCCACTATGACTGCCTTCGGTTTGGGAGGTGATATAAATGGCAAAACGGGTATTTTTCAATTTATTCTTAATCAACCCTTCGGACGCATTTTGTTAAGTAGTGTTGCCTTGGGTTTGTTTGGTTATACAGCTTGGCGATGGACACAGGCTTTCATCAATCCAGAGAACAAACAAAATGATACCCAAAACAAACTTCGTCGTATCGGATTTTTTATTAGTGGGCTTTCGTATGGTGTTTTTGCCAGTCTTGCAGCAAAAATGGTAATTAAAGGAACTTCTTCATCTGCTGGAGGTGGTGATACAATTACTTCTCAACTTCTTGATATTCCTGCTGGCGAAGTGGTGATTGGCGTTTTTGCTCTTTTTATTCTTGGCAAAGGAGCTTATGATATTTGGAAGGGAATTTCGAACAAACACATGAAAAAAATAAGCAATTTAGGTTTCAAAACAAAAGAAGCTGTTCGCAAAGCAGGTCAATTAGGTTATATTTCAAGAGGCATTGTTTTGTTAATTGGTGGTTATATCACGGAGCGTGCAGCCGTTGAATCCAATATACAATACTATAATAATTTTTATTTTAAATATTGTTTATTTTTCACAACAAATTTTAGAAAAATGAGTATTTTGGTTAATTTGAATGAATATAAATTTACCTCTTACTCTATTAGGAATATAAATCAAACAAACTACTCTTTTTTAATTTTCAATTCGTTTATAATCAGCAGTTTACATTTACAATTATTCCTTAAACACTTTTTTTATAAAAAATCATTATTCTAAATATGACAAATACTATACATTTATTTAAACTAACTTTCTTTTATGTTCTATTTTTAGGAATATCTTTTTCTACTTTAGCACAGATTCAGGTTATTGACCATTTAGAAATTACTACCAAAGCAGAAAAAGGTTCTGATTTTTCGGATTATACAGCCGTTCCTTTAGATAAAGATGGTTTATTGGTTTCTTTAACACATTATGTAAAAGGGAAAAAAGAAATTTTGATTACCAAATATGACACTACGTTTCAAGATATTTGGGAACAAAAGCATACCATAAAAGGAGATGACAAAATTATTCATTATGTTGTTGCTGATAGTTTTATTTATTATTTGATAGGCAAACAGCGTTATGAATATGAAATATTAAGGATAAATTTGGATAATGGCACGATGAAAATTATCAATTATGAAAAAATACTTAAAGCTACTTATACAGAAATTTGTGCTGCAGGAAATATTGTTTTATTAGGAGGTGAAGCCGAAAATAACCCTGTGGTATTGCATCTAAATATAGAAACAGGCAGGCAGCAGATTTTACCTTCTTTAGTTCAGAAAAGCACTTATTTGGCACGTCTAAGTATTGATATTGAAAATGATATGATTTTGGCAATCGTGGCAGGAAAATATAATTCGTATAAATATTCTCTTTTTTACTTTTATGGTTTAGATGCAAAACTTCGTTATAATGTAAGCATTCCAGATAATAAAGAATATGATTTGCAAACTTTTCGTCCTCTCATCAAAGGAAAAGATGAAATATTGGTTTTTGGAACATATTCTTCTCCAAAATGGAAACGCTCGCAAGGAATTTATAGCCTCAAAATAAAAGACAAAAAAGAAAGTGATTTTAGATTTTATGATTTTGCTTATCTAAATAATTTTTTTAATAATCTAAATGAGAAAAAACGTGAAAAAATGTTAGCCAAAGTAAAAAGAATACGAAAAAAAGGTTCTTTGGTACGTTATACAAATGATTATTTTATAAATCCATTAAGAGAAGAAAATGGCAGCATTTATTTATCATTAGAAGGCTACAATCCCATTTATGAAAATGAAAATAACAGGAATAATAATATGGTAGGAAATCCTTATTTTGGCTCTGGAAATTCTCGTATTTATAACAGCAGAAGAGGCAGTAGAAGTATGTGGCAAAAAGGAGGAAATCCAAACCCAAACACAAAAATAAGTTATAAATACCAACAGGGAATAATTTGTCGTTTTGACAAAGAAGGCAAATTACTTTGGGATAATCAATTTGATTTTGATGGATTCGAAACAGAACAGATTTTTCCTTTCTTTTCTTATAGTGTCAAAAATGATACGCTTGCTCTTTTTAGATTAGATGAAAAAGAGTTGTTTTACAAACAAAGTATCAAAAGTAAAGAGCAGAATCTAATTTCTGAATATGAAGTTCCAAGAAGAGATAGTTTGGATAATATTATAAATCGTTCTGATGAAATTTTGATGCACTGGTATGACGATAATTATCTAGTTTCGGGGTATCAAATTGTAAGAAATCAAACTTATGAGTCTATTCGTAGAAAAGTATTTTATTTTACTCGTTTGCGCTACCCTTTTTCTGCTACTGAAGTGGATAAGAAAGAAGACAAAGAAGAGTAAATTAGTTATTAGGAAATTACTTTTTTGAAATAATTGTTTAAAAAATTATTATTATTTCATTCTTCTTAAATCTGACTTCTTACTTTATTTTTATTCTTTATTCCCTCCTTCTTCAACGTGAAAACATTCTCAAAACAAGAACGTCTTTCCTCTGTCAAAGACATCGAAACACTTTTTAAAAAAGGAAAATCATTATTTGTTTTTCCTTTAAAAGTTATCTTTATTTCTTCAAAAACACAACAACACACAAAAGAAAAAGAAATTATTTCTTCTCCTCGTTTGTTGATTTCAGTTTCGAAACGAAACTTTAAAAGAGCTGTCGACAGAAATCGTATAAAAAGACAAATTAGAGAAGGTTATCGGTTACAAAAATCAGAATTTGATTTATCACATATTGATACATTTGCCTTTGTTTGTGTAGCTAAAGAACATCTGGATTCGGCATTTTTACACAAACGAATTAAGAGATTATTACAAATGTTGGAAAAAGAAAAATAGCATATCAATTTCTTAATATGCTATTTTTCTATACTTCTATTCAAGGTTTTCTTTTTTTATCTGTCATTCTCCACCCTAAATTCAAAAAAAAGTAGGGTACAGTAAGAAAACCTTATACTTCTATTTTCTACTTTCAAATTCTAACATTTTTTTGCCTACCAAATAAGTAACTATTTCGGTTTCTTTTATAGCACCAGTATCTTGGTTAATAGTTTGATTTGTAAAAGTTATTTTTGTTCCATCAAATTCTATTTTTCCTGTATAAATTTCTTTTTTATGGCTAAGTTCGCCACTATTTATAAGATACTTTTCTACTGAATTATCTACTATTTTGCCCTCTTTTTTATTTATTGACAAAGAATGTAGATACATCAACCTCTCATCGTTTTGGTAGGCTGGTTCTGCTACTGCATAGAGCAAAATAATTGTTTTTTTAGTTTCAATTTTTCCAACAGGTAATAAATAAGATTCTGTTGTAAAGAGTTCGTCTTTTATTTTGGTTTGGTACTCATATTTTATATTTGGTGCAGTTTCGATTAATTTTCTAAGCTCTTGGTTTGTTATTTTTTTTTCTAAATTAGGAAAATGTTCTAAAAAACCTTCTATCTTAGATTGAGCTTGTGTCATTTGTGTTTTGCAACATAAAAACAAACATAGCATTAAAAAAGTTAAAATTGATTTATTTTGAAATTTCATAAATTATATAATGTAATGGTAAATTATTTATTTTTAAATAAAAAACTTGCCACGTAGTAGTTTTTTTAGTGGTGTTGTAAAAAGTATGATAAGTTATTTGGTTGTTGGTGTCGCTTCGCTAAAACACCAACAACGGCA
>CAKZOK010000187.1 GCA_937136415.1 uncultured Cytophagales bacterium
AGATTTATTTTAAAAATTATGAATAATTCCCTTTTTGAACCTCGTAACATACTTTTTATTAGAGATTATGAATTTTCAGATGGTTCAAGAACTGCAGAAAATGAAGGTAAATTATCTATTATTTTAGATGTCGAAAAGGATTATACGTGGGTTATTCAAGTCTTGACTACCTCACAACAGAAAGTTCCTGATGAGAAAGTAAACCACGGTTGTACCAACAGTAAGGACGGTTTGTTTTCCTTCTATTGTTTTGAAGAAAATAGAACAGTAGGAACAACACCAACTCAAAAACCTTTTGCCTTTCATAAAACTACCTTTGTGTTGTTTCAGTCCAATACAAGCCAAATTCCGACAGAAAAGTATATCCAATATATGAATGATAATAAGATTAGTTTGAAGGCTATTTTAGACAAAACAGAGTATAAACGACTTCTAAAATGCTTACTAAGTAGCCGTTTTTTGGCTAGAAAACTAAAACCTCATTTACAAGCTACCTTTGATAATCTTAATGATAATTAAAACACAAAAAAAGCCTACAAAATTCAATTTGTAGGCTTTTTTTATAATCTAATTTTAAAACCTAAAAGGTTTAATTATTTATCTTCTTTTTTCAAAACAAAGTATATTTTGTAATTGAAATAAAATTGATAAGAAAGAAAGATATTACTAATTGGTTCAAGAGATTAATAAGATTTTTATTCTCTATCTAATCTTTAATATTTAGAGTGATATTTACATTTTCACCCTGTATCAACATAGCATCATCTAAGTCGCCTACTGTTACTGGTTTATTCTCTTCATCAAAATATATACAAGTAATGCTTCTACTTCCAAAAGCATTTTTAGTATGTTTTACAGTCATTAAAGGACTGCCTGACCTTAATTGAACTACATCCCCTATTTCAAACTCTTTTTCTTCTGCCATTGAACTTTAAATTTTATAATTGAAAGAATAATTAAACTAAAAAAAGGCTATACATTCTATTGAGTGTATAGCCAATTTGGGCGAACAGTGGGGTTCGAACCCACGACCCTCGGTACCACAAACCGATACTCTAACCAACTGAGCTATGATCGCCATTTATAAAATTACAGATTTGATAACTTTTTTGGTTACTTACTTCCGTAATTGTGAATGCAAAGGTAAGATGTTTTTTTGAAGTTTGCAAGAGATTCAATTAACTTTTTCAATTTTTTTTGTGAAAATTTTTCTCTGAAACTGTATTTAAAATAATTGTATTAGATATATTTTTGTCTAACTATTTCATTATCAAAAAGATAAATACAAGAAATGTTTTTTTCTGCATTCGAATACTTAACTTTAATAAAGTAAAAAAAGTTCGAAACGTATTATTTTTTTAAAAAAAAGAGAATAACTTTTTATTTTAAGCCAAAAAATGAGTATGTTTAATTTATAAATTCAGATAGATTTGTGATTAATACAATTACTTTAAAATAAATATCTGTATTTCAATAAAAAATTATCCTCCATTTCTACTTTAATACATTGAAATTTCATTATGTCTAATTCTAATTATAAAGATATTTTTATCTCTTATGGAAGAGCAGAAAGTAAATATTTTGCCTCTCAATTATATGATTTATTAACTGAAAAAGGCTATAAAGTGTGGTTTGACCAAAATGATATTCCTTTAGCTGTTGATTTTCAAGACCAAATAGATGAAGGAATCGAAAAGGCAGATAATTTTATTTTTGTAATAGCACCTCACTCTATTCGTTCGCCTTATTGTAAAAAAGAAATTGAATTAGCTACAAAATATAGCAAACGTATTATTCCTATTCTTCATATTGAGCCATCGGCAGAAATGATAGATGAGTTTATGCACCCCTCTGTAAGCAAACGCAACTGGCTGTATATGAGGCAAGATTTTGTAGAAGAAAAAGGGCAAAATGAATGGCTAGATATTGATGATAAAGAAGAAGGACAAAACGGATTATTATCTATTTTAGAATCTCATAAAGAGTATGTTCGTCGTCATACAGAGCTATTACACAATGCCTTAGAATGGGAAAAACAATACCGTAATACTCGTTATCTGCCCTTTGGTGATAGACAAACAGCATCTGAACAATGGTTGCTTACCAAATTTAAGGATCAACAGCCTCCTTGTTTGCCTTCTTCTATTCATTGTGAATTTATTTCAGAGGCACGCAAAAATTCTGAAAATAGAATGACTGATGTTTTTGTTTCTTATGCAGAAGAAGATGAAAAGATTCGAAATAGAGTCTTGCGCTCTTTATCACAGCATCTTATTACCACTTGGACGCATCAAATGGATATTCAAGCAGGAGGAGATTTTGAAGAAGAAGTAGAAAAAGGTATCGAACAGGCTGATAATTTTATCTTTTTTATTACACATGAATCTATAAAATCTCAATATTGTAAAAAAGAATTAGAACACGCCGTAAAATACAATAAGAGAATTATTCCTTTAAGAATGGATAATGTTACTCTTCAAGATTTTCCAGCAGAAATTAGAAACTTACAATTTATTGATTTTACAGATAATAATTATGATTTTATTCCTCGTTCGAAAAATGAAAAAACAGATTATGAAAAAGATATAGATGAATTACTTAATCAAATAAATAAAGACCGTGATTATTATCACAAACACAAAATAATTTTAAATAAAGCTATTCGTTGGAAAGAACAGAATCATAATGCAAGTATTTTGTTGAGAGGGCATAATCTTGATGAAGCAAAAATATGGTTAAAAATAGGACTGCAAAGGGACAAGTATTTGCCTACAAGGCTACATGAAGAATTTATTAGAGAAAGTGAAGTCAAAAGTGGGCAGCTTAGTACAGAGGTTTTTATATGTTACTCAAGAGCAGATGGAGATTATGCCAGAAAACTAAACGACGAATTACAAGAAAACGGCAAAACAACATGGTTTGACCAAGAAAGTATTGCCTCTGGTGCAGATTTTCAACAAGAAATATATAATGGAATTGAAGCCTGTGAAAATTTTGTCTTTATTATTTCTCCCAACGCAGTCAAATCTCCGTATTGTGATGATGAAGTAAAATTTGCTGCAAAACTCGGAAAAAGAATAATTACGATACTTTATAGAGCCACCGAAACATTTGATATTCCAATAGAATTATCCAACATACAGTGGATTAATTTTATTCCTAATCAAATTACATTTCATGATTCCTTTGCCGAGCTTATTCGTACATTAGATACAGACAGAGAACACGTAAAAGCACATAATCATTGGTATCAAGAAGCCCTACAATGGGACAAACAAGATAGAAATGATGATTTTTTATTGGTCGGAACAGAATATTTTTTGGCGCATTCGTGGTACGAAGAAGCAATTTTGAAAAAGAAAACACCTTCTCCAAATAGCCTTCAAACTCAATATTTAAAGTCTTGTAAAGAAGCTATTGAAGCCAAAGAAGTTGAAAAAAAACGATTAGAAGAACAATTACTAACACTTGAAAAAGACAGAAATACAGAAGCAAAAAAACGAATTGAACGTCAGAAAATATTTCTTGTAATAGCTTCATTTGCACTTCTGATTTCGATAGTGGCTGGTATTTATGCTTTTATAGAAAAAGCAAGCGCTCAAACAAGTGAATTAAGAGCCATAGAAAATGAAAGATTAGCAAAACAAAATGAAGATGAAGCAATAAAAAGTAAGTTGGAGGCACAAGAAGCGATTGAAAATCTGAATCAAAAAAATCAAGAATTACAAGAGGCATTAATACAAATAGATTCTGCCATACAAAAACAAAGTGTGGCTGTAAAAGAAAAAATACAAGCAGAATCTATCCTTGCTGTAAAAGAAAATAGATTTAGAAAAGATGGAGTTGTAAAGCAAAGAACATTTATAGAAGATAGAATGAGAATGCGTGATGAAATTTTGAAAACAAGAACATCATTACTCAATTATGCTCGCCAGTTGGAAAGGTTAGGAGTTGTCAGAACAGCAGTAAGACAATCATTAGAAAAACAAATTGAAGAGGATATAAAAATATTACTTAAAGCATTATAAATTACAGATTACAAATCTATTTTGTATAATAAAGGTTATCACAATTAATTTTTCACTGTGTTTAGTTCCTTAGAACCGAATTTATGGCTTTCTAAGAGGAGTGATGTACATACAGTATGACACTTCTGAGCAAACAAACACCCAAAATATTTCATCTAAAAATAATTTTTTACTAATCACTAAATAAAATATGACTATCAATTCATCAGATTCAATATTTATAAACAAAACCAAACTTGACTTGCCTTTCTTAAAAAAAGAGGTAAGTAGATTAGCTGAAAAAGTAGCGCAGTTTATTTATACAGAAGCTCAAAATTTTGATAAAGATGATATTGAAGTTAAGAGTTTTAATAGTTTGGTGTCTTATGTGGACAAAGAAGCCGAAAAAAGAATTGTTGAAAAATTGAGAGAATTACTCCCTCAAGCTGGAATTATTGCAGAAGAAGGAACAGGAACACCAAAAGAAGAAGGGCTTAATTGGATAATTGACCCATTAGATGGAACAACGAATTTTGTTCACGGAATACCTGTTTATTCTATTAGTATTGCACTTTCTTATACTCAAAAAAATCAAAATCAATCCAAAACAGAGCTTTTATTAGGTGTTGTTTATGAAGTAAATCGAAAAGAATGTTTTGCTGCATATCAAAATGGAGGCGCAACCCTAAATGAAAAAAAAATAACAGTATCTGGAGAAAGTAAATTAGGAAAATCATTAATTGCAACAGGTTTTCCCTATGAAGATTTTGATAAAATCGAAGATTACCTTTTTATGATGGGAGCAATGATGAAAGCAGCACACGGACTTAGAAGGCTTGGGTCGGCTGCCGTAGATTTGTCTTATGTTGCAGCAGGGCGTTTTGAAGGATATTTTGAGTACAATCTCAATGCGTGGGACGTAGCAGCAGGCGCACTTATTGTAAAAGAAGCAGGAGGAATTGTGAGTGATTTTGAAGGAAATGAAGTAGTGGAAAATTACGTATTTGGAAAACAAATTATTGCAGCAACAGGTATTCACTCACAAATTTTGAAATTGGTAAGAGAGGTTTTCTTGAAGAAATAAATTTAGAGCATTTTGCCCTAAAAAAAATATACTATATTTGTAGCACAAAAAAAATAGAATTTTATAAAGCCATCTTAATTTAATGAAAAACTTCTCTTTTGCTTCTCTTTTGCCTCATCTGATTGCTATTGTAGCCTTCTACCTTCTTACTTTTGTTTATTTTGCTCCCGAATTATTGGACAATAAATCACTCTCTCAAAGTGATATGATGCAATATAAAGGAATGGTACAAGAAAACTCAAAATACCTTCAAAATCATGATGAACCTTCTATGTGGAATGGGCGAATGTTTTCAGGAATGCCTGCTTATATGACCTACCCAATTTTTCCTTATGGTGCTTTGCCTATTTTTGAGGTGATTTTGCGTGGTGGTTTTGCCGAACAAACAGGAGCGCATTTGCTGTTTTTGGCTATGTTTTGTACCTATATTATGCTTTTATGTTTTGGTACAAAACCTATCTGGAGTGCTGTGGGAGGGGCAGTTTTTGCTTTTACAACCTACAATTTGATTCTTATAGAAGTTGGGCATGTTACCAAACTTTGGGCGATTGCCTACTCTGCTCTTATTTTGGGAGGAATGAAACTTACTTTTAACAAAAAATACTGGCTAGGGTTTGCGCTAACTGCTTTAGGAATGGCTTTAGAAGTCAAAGCAAGTCATTACCAAATTACGTATTATTTAGGTTTTATTTGTCTAATTTTTGGAATAAATGAACTGATTTTTTCTGTCAAAAATAATCAAATTCCGATTTTTATCAAACAAGCAGGGCTTTTAATTGTAGCCTTTGTTTTGGGAGTTGGAGTAAATGCAGGAAAAATTTTGACAACAATAGAATATAGCCCTTTTTCTACTCGTGGAGGAACAGAACTAACAATCAATAAAAATAATACTGACCCAAATAGCCAATCTCAAAGTAATGATGGATTGAGTAAAGATTATGCGTTTAGTTGGAGTCAAGGTATTGGAGAAACATTTACTTTGCTTGTACCATATCTGTATGGTGGTTCATCTTCCGAAATTTTGGATAAAGATTCAGAAACCTACAACGCATTAAGACAATCTGGGCAATATTCAGAAAAGCAGCTTCAAGAATTACCAATTCCACTTTATCATGGAAGCCAGCCTTTTACGGCAGCTCCTATTTATGCAGGCGCAATTTTGTGTTTTTTGTTTGTTTGGGGAATAATTGTATTAAATAATCGTGAAAAATGGTGGATTCTAATTGCAGCTCTTTTTATGGCAATGCTTGCTTGGGGGCAAAATTTTGCATCTCTAAATTATTTCTTATTTGATTATATACCAGGCTTTAATAAATTTCGTTCGGTTTCGATGGCACTTGCCCTAACCATTTTATTGATGAGTATTTTGGCTTTTGAAACATTGAGTCAGAAATTGGAAAATTATTTTATTAAAAATAATGATAAAGAAGATGCAAATAAAGAAAAGACATTTCTCAAAAATCTTTTTATTGCTGGTGGAATTACAGGAGGGTTATGTGTCTTGATTTTGCTTTTTTCTGGAAATATGAATCTAAGTGCTGCCTCTGATTCACAGCTTGGGCAGCTTGCCGATTTGGTTCGTCAAGACCGTTTATCGATGCTTCGTTCTAGTGCTTTTCGTTCTTTATTTTTGATTATTTTGGTCATGGGAACAATTTATTTATACATCAAAAAGACAATTCCTGTGATGGCTGCTTTTGCCTTGATTGGGCTTTTGGCTGTTGGTGATGTGTTTTTGATAGGAAAAAACTATCTTCCTGCGTCCAAATTCAAAAAAGGTGCTGCACAAACAACTATGAGTCCTACGCCAGTTGATACTGAAATTTTTAAGGATAAAGAATTAGGATATAGAGTAATGTCGCTTCAAAACTTCCAACAAGAAACCAGAACGGCATATTTTCATCGCTCGGTAGGTGGTTATTTTGCTGCCAAAATGCAACGCTATCAAGATTTGCTAGAAAGACCTTTAGCAAAAGAACAGAATTTTATTATGTCTTCTTTACAGGCTCAAAAACGCCCAGATTTTTCTCAAATTCCTGTTCTCAATATGCTAAACACTCGTTATATTACCTATGGAACAGCAAAAGAACAAATGCTTTATAATCCAAATACGTATGGAAGTGCTTGGTTTGTTTCGAAAGTAATTCAAGTAAATAGCCCAGATGACCAAATGGGAGCATTGATGGGAGTAGGAATAAATGAAAAAATTGATTGGAAAAAAACAGCTATTTTGGATAGAAGCAAATTTAAGATTTCACAATCCGAAACAGCAAAATATAATTTGGATAGTGCAGCAACAATAAAACTAACAAAATATGATTCGAAGGTATTGGAGTATGAAAGTAATAACTCAAATGATGGTTTTGCTGTTTTTTCAGAGATTTATTATCCAAAAGGTTGGGTAGCCACTATTGATGGAAAAGAAGCAAATATTGTTTCTGTAAACTATGTCCTTCGTGCTTTAGAAATTCCGAAAGGAAAGCATAAAATTACATTCACTTTCGAATCTGATTCTTATAAAACAGGCGCACTTATTACTCAAATTTCTTCTTGGCTTGTTTTGCTTGTCGTTTTGATAAGTTTGGGAATGGGAATCAAAAATCAAATGAAAAATAAGGAAGAATAAAGAAAAAAAATAGTTTAGAGTACATATAAAAAAATACTCTAAAGCTAGGCTGTTCAATCAATGGTAAAAAGTTCCTTACCTTTTTCTTCCCTTTTAGAAACTAAAATTAAAAATTTAGAAAAGTGATGTTTTGTCTAGTAGTATGCCTCTAAAAATCAGCTTTCCAACCCAAACGAAATCCAGAAGCACCTGTATTTGTAAATGAATATTCAGCTCTAAAAACCATATTAAAATAAAGCACCATATCAATTCCTGCGCCTGTTCCATATAGCCATTGATTTGGAAGAGAATTAGATTCATAAGGATTTAAGAGCTGTGCATATCCTGTATCAAAATATACTTTTGGGTAAATAGCAACAGGGATTTTGGAAAATTGAGAAGGCATTTTATCCAAACGAAATGTATTTTCAAATAATTTAAAACGCAGTGTGTTTTTCAAAATGGCATGTTGTTCAGATTCAGTTACATTATATTCAAAGCCACGAATTACATCACGTCCATATCCAATTCCACGTAAATTATTATAGGGTGTGTTTTGCGAAAAAGTCATCTTTACAGTGGCAGCACTATGAAAAAATAATTTTTTAGATAGAGGAATAAATTTAGCAAATTCGGTACGAGCTGTAAACAAACTAAAATCATTTTGTGTAATTCCTAAACCCTGTTGTTGAATGCCAAATAAAAAATAATAGCCCTTTAATGGATAATTGGCTCTATCTCTCAAATCTCTAAAAAAATTATATTCTAATTCTATATAACGTTGATTGTTTTTTCCTTCTCCAAAAAAATTACCATTTAATTGTACGATTGTATCAGCAATAGTTTGATTACGATAACCAACAGAAAAAGTATGACGGTCGTAAAAATGACTACGAGCTGTAAGAGAAAGACCACTATAAAACCTCGAACTAAGCACTTTTCTATCAGGAGTTTGAACAAAACGAAGTGTATCTTTATCGGTAAGGTAGCCCACACTGCTATTCTCAGCATATCCAACAGACATATTAAGTCCCAAAGTTTGCGCTTTGTTGATATAAGGAACAGAATAACGAAGGTCAAATTTATTGGTAAAACCTGTCTGAAGAAGAAGCGATAAATTTTCATTACGCCCTCTAAAATTATTATGTTTAAATCGAATTCCATATTCCAAACGCCTCAAATCTCTGCCCTGTTGATTCCACCAAACATTAAAATTTCGGTCTGCCAACTCAATGATTGGAATAGGAAAAATATACCATTGCTCTGTAAGGCTAATAATAATATCTAATTCGCCCTTTTTAAATTCTTCATAAAAAATATCTACTGTAATAAAAAGACGAGTATTAAAAATCTTATTTGATTCCTGTTCCAAAACCTCCTCTATATCTTTTCTATGAATTTTGTAGCCTTCATAGATGGCAAGCTCTCGCAAGATTATTTTATCTTTTGTTTTTTTATGACATTCCAAATGAATATGAGAAATGGTTACACTATCACTAGAAAAATAGGTCATTTCTTCACTAGGTGATTGTTTTTTTTCAGAAAGATGAAATTTTTTGTTCCCTTTTTTTATTTTATCTTTTTGCTCTAATTGACTTTCTGTCTTTTCTTGTGCTTTTATTTCGAATCTAATTCCTATCAAAATTGTTAAAAGAAGAAATAAAGAGAATATATATTTAATTGTATAATAAATCATTTACTTAGTATTATTTTAATCTTTTAGAGGATATTTTACTCTTATTGCCATTTTTTATTTTAATTAATAACCAAAAAAGTGGAATGCAATTTATCTAATTTTTACTATAATGACCCAACAATATGGCATTTTGGTTGCAAAAACACCAAACTTTATTTCATATTTTTCGTTAAAAGCATTTTTTTACAAAAAATAATAATGCAAAAAAAATTCCTATTTCAATCAAAACACATTTTGGTTTTAATAAAATAGGAATTTTTAATCTTTATCAAATTAATGAACAAAAATTATATAAAATTACTCTTGTGTAGCTTCTTCTTTATTTGCTTCAACTTTTTTCTCTGTTTGAGGAGTTGTTACATAGCTCTCAATAGTACTCCCAGCCTTTTTAGGAGCATACATTTTAGTATAAATAGCCTTTGACTTTTCGTTGATTCCTTCTGGGTCATCGTATTGGTTAGGAAGCTGTTCTGGCTCGGCTGTTCTGCTTTTTCCATAAATACGCTCACTTTCCAAATTCTTTCCTTTATTTGGAGCAGGCTGATTGTGTTCACCACAAGCTGTAAAGAAAACTAAAAGTGTAGCAAAAGCTAAAAGAGTCTTGAATTGTTTCAACATATTTTTTATAGTTATTAATGTTTAGTGATTAATGAATTACCTATATATTGTTTGTAGAATAGATAGTTTATTTTACTCACCTAATTTTAGATACCTCAAAATTACGCACCAAAACTCAAACTTAAAAATAAGAATTACATTTTATTCTAAAAAATAATAAAAATGTTTGTCTAAAAATTTTGTTAGACTACTCTAACTTTATATATTTGTGTTGTCAAATAATTAATTTAGATTAATCATCAAACTTTTATGCAAAAGCAAATTCTACTTTTTATAATTTTTATAACAATCATTTTTCCTGATACAGCTCATTCACAAACGCACCAAGAAGGACAAATTAAAGGCAAAGTTGTGCTAGAAAATGAAGAGGTTGGCTTTGCTACCATTCAAATAAAAGAAAAAATAAAAGGAAAAATTATTGGAGCAGTTACTAAGCAAGACCAAACTTTTGATTTGAAAAATATTCCATTTGGTACTTATACTTTAGTAGCTTCTTATTTAGGATTCGAAAAACAAAGCAAAGTAATTTATTTAACAAAAGAAAAACCAATTATTAAAGTCAGTTTTTTATTAAAGGAATCTGTTTCAGAACTGAACCAAATTGTAGTTACAGCAACACGAACGGCAAAAAAACAAACTGATGCAGCCGTTATGGTTGATATTATTGATAGCAAAACGCTCATCAATACTCAATCTTGTAATTTGTCAGAAGGATTGAAGTTTCAAGCTGGTTTGCGTATCGAAACCGATTGTCAGACGTGTAATTATACACAGCTTCGAATGAATGGTTTGGCTGGTGGATATTCTCAGATTTTGATAAATGGTCGTCCTATTTTTAGTCCTTTGATGGGATTGTATGGAATGGAACAACTGCCCGTAAATATGATAGAACGCATAGAAATAGTGCGTGGAGGTGGTTCTGTGCTGTATGGTTCTAGTGCGATTGGTGGTGTTGTCAATGTAATTACCAAATTTCCAAAAGAGAATAATTATGATTTGGCTTATACTTTTCAATCTGTAAATGGGCAATCAAACGACAATATTATTACAGGAAATACAACCGTTTTGAATAATAAGAAAAATGCAGGGATTTCTTTTTTTATTAATAACAGAAGACGAGATTTTTATGACCATAATGATGATAATTTTTCAGAGTTGCCAAAATTAGAAAATAATTCTTTTGGTGCAAATTTATTTTTTCGCCCAACTGATAATCAAAAAATAGAAGTCAGTTTTAGTAGTATAAATGAATATCGTTTTGGTGGAGAAATGACTGATAAAGTTGCGCATTTGGTCTCTCAGGCAGAAGAGCGAACGCATAATGTTTTGGTCGGAAATATTGATTATCAAATAAATTTTAATGATGGAAATTCATCTTTAATTACATATTTTGCCACTCAAAATACAGATAGAAAACATTATACAGGAATTATTCCAGATGAAAATGAAATAGAAGCCTATCAAAATCATATAGAAAATCCTCCTTATGGAACGTCCAAAAATTCGACCTATCAAGCAGGGTTTCAGCTAAATCACAGCCTTTCTAATTTTTTGGGAGGAAATAATATTCTGACTTTTGGTTCTGAATATGTAACCGACGATGTTTTGGATATAATAGAATCATATAATTATAAAATTGACCAAACGACAAAAAATTTAGGTGTTTTTCTTCAAAGCGATTGGCAAATTACAAACAAATTAAATCTGCTTTCAGGCATTAGAATGGACAAACATAATTTTTTAGATAACCCTGTTTTTAGTCCTCGTTTGTCTTTTTTGTATAAAATAAAGCCACAAATGCAGCTTCGTGCTACTTGGAGTACAGGTTTTCGTGCGCCACAGGCATTTGATGCAGATATGCACATTGCTTTTTCGGGAGGGGGAATTTCAAGAATTAGTTTGGCAAATGATTTGAAACAAGAGCGTTCGAATAGTTTTAGTACTTCTCTGAATTATGATAAAGCAACAGAAAATTTTATTGCAGGTTTTACGCTTGAGGGTTTTTATACAGATTTGAACAACGCTTTTTATTTAGCTCCTCTTGGAGAGGATAATTTTGGAGAGCGTTTTGAAAAACGAAATGGGCAAGGCGCAACTGTACAAGGAATTACATTAGAAACAAGAGCAAATTACGACAAAAAAGTACAATTAGAGCTTGGGTTTACACTTCAAAATAGCCTTTTTGATGAAGCTATCGAAAATATTGAAGGCTTAGAACTAAAAAAAGAGTTTTTAAGAACGCCAAATGATTATGGTTTTGCAACTTTTTCATTTACACCAAACCAACATTTTGCTATAAATATGAATCTTGTCTATACTGGAAAAATGCAACTTATTCATTTTGCAGGCGCACCCGAACAAATTACCGACGAGTACAAAGTTTCTAACTCTTTTACAGAATTTAGTATCAAAACCAGTTATGATTTTGATTTGAAAAAGGTAACATCAAAATTACAGCTTTTTGGAGGAGTGAAAAATATATTCAATGCTTATCAAAATGATTTTGATAGTGGAAAAAATAGAGATAGTAATTATGTGTATGGAAGTGCTGCTCCTCGTACTTTTTTCATAGGAATTAGAATAAAAAATTAATTTATTTGTTGTCTTGATTTCGTTTTTCCTCTTCTAAAAGTTGAGTTGTTTTTATTAATGCTTCCTCATTGTTATTTACAATAAAAACAGGGCTAGGATAAGGTTTGACAAGAAAAATAGCTTTCAAAATTGTTTTTTGAAGGAAAGAAGGCGCAATAAAAATGGCTGCAATAGATTGTTTTTCTGTACGCTCTTTATTATTTTCTATATATTTTCCTTGCATAATTCGATACTTGGCAGCCAAATAAGAAGCCTTTCTTCCATCTAAAATTGTGATGTAACGTTCTGCCTTGTTGGGAACAGAAGCCATTTCTTTCAAATAAGTAGAAAAATTTTCATCTGTGGCATTTTCTCCTGTTATTTCTATTTTTACGATAGGTAATTCTGAATAATCAAAAATTCCGTAAGGTTTTTGTTCTTTCATTTTTATGTAATTGTGTTTTCTTTATCTAAAAGCTGATTTACTTTTTTCATTCCTTCCTCTTTATTTGAAACAATAAAGACAGGACTTGGGTAAGGTTTTACCAAAAAAATACCTTTTAAAACAGTTCTTTGTAAAAATGAAGGTGCAATAAAAATGATAGCAATTGCTTGCTTTTCTATACGTTCTTTGTTTTTTTCTAAATACTTTCCTTGCAAAATCCTATATTTTGCTGATAGATATTTTGCTTTTGTAGTATCTAAAATAGAAATATAACGTTCCGTTTTGGAAGAAATAACTGCCGATTCTTTCAAATATTCATCAAAATTCTCATCTGTTGCATTTTCTCCTGTAAATTCTATTTTAAGAATAGGCAATTCGGAATAATCAAAGGTTGCATACGACATATTTTTTCATTTTAGGTATTTATTTTTTCATCTTTTAAAAGCTCTTCTATTTTTTGTGAAGCTTCTTCTTGATTACCTATAATAAAAACAGGGCTAGGATAAGATTTGATTACAAAAAGAGCCTTTAAGATAGTTCTGTGCAAAAATGAAGGTGTAATAAACAGAGTTGCTATGGCTTTTTGAGCAATGTGTTCTTTGTTTTCTTCTAAGTATTGCCCTTGTAAAATTCGATGTTTTACACTTAAATAAGATGATTTTGAGGTATCCATAATCAAAATATAATACTTTGTTTTTGATGGAATCTCAACCATTTCTTTAAGATAATGTTCAAAATTTTCATCTGTTGCATCTTCTCCTGTAAACTCTATTTTAATAATAGGTAATTCAGAGTAATCAAAGGTTGCATAAGGTGTGTTTTCCATTTTTTAAACTAATTTTTCTTGGTCTTCTGCTTCTAAAAGCTCATTCATCCATTGTATTGCTTTTTCCTTAGTCTTAAAAACTTTCAATTTACTAGGGTAAGCATTGATTGCAAAAACAGCTTCAGTAATTATTCTTTGAACAAAAGACGGAGCAATTATCGCTAATCCAATAGACTGTTGTCTAATTTCATTTTCTTTTTTTTGTATATCATTTCCTTGTATAATCCTATATTTAGCAGGCAGGTATTTCATCTTCGAAACGTCATATATCATTCCGTACCTTTTCCATTCGTATGCTTTATTAGATAGCTGAGTATATTCTTCAAAACTCTCATCTGTAGCTTCATTTCCTATAAATGTTACATAAATGATAGGTTTCTCAAATTTAAAGGTAGCTAAGGAATTATTTTCCATTTTATTATTCTTGATTTGATTTAAGGTTGTGATTTTAAAATTTATTAAAGTATTTTATTGTATTTCAGAGTGAATAGTTTTCATTTTTTTAATTTCTTCTTGAAGTAAAATAGTAAAACTATACATATCTTTTAATATTAAATATAATTGAGTTGCTCGCTCTTTTTGCAGTTCAATACCAGTTTCTGTATTTAGAATACTTTCAGATAAATACGATTTTGCTTCTTCAGATAAAGTAAGTCCAAAAGATACATATTTTTTAATAAAAAATTCTTTATTGTTACTTTTAATTGTATAGTTTATTATTTGATTTATCGAATTAAATAATGTTTTGGGAGGGTTTTCTGTATCAAATTGCTCCAAACTAAGTTCTAAAATTGCTTTATAGAAATCTAAAAAGGTCTGCTGACCTATTCTTTTTCGCCATTTTTCTATGTTTTTCAAACTTGAATCTTTCTTATCATCTTGATTCATTTTTTTTATTTCTTCAAATAGCCAATTTATTTCTTCTTTAGACAAAGAATCAAAATTATTATTTTGAGTTGGTTTTTCTATGAAATATAAAAGACGATTTATTGATGAATGATGATAAAATGGTTCGGTAAAAAATACTGAAGTTGGTTTTACTTCCTCTGATGGGTTCTTAGAATAATTAAATAATTCTTTTAGATTTTTTTTCAAATGATGAATGCTGTTTTCTTGAACCCATTGCAAAAATAAAAAACAATATTTTTCTAAAATAGAATAGTTTTTCATTGAAAAAATGGCTGCATATTTTTCATCTTTATGAATTTCAAAATCAGATTGATGAGTTTTGATTATGTCAAAAATATGCTTTCTAACGCTTGTTTGTTCATGATGCTGCACCCAAATAGTAAATTTTGTATTCGAAGTATGATTTGAATACTCCCAATTAGCCAAAATACCCATCTGATAAAAACGAATAATTGCTCTTTCAACGGTAAGTTGTCTATCAACCTTTTGAGAAAAAACTCTAAAATCTAAATCAGAAATTTCTACTTCAGAAATTTTTATAATATCATTATTTTCGTCTTTTATAGGATTTTCTTTAGGGCTTGTTAGGCAATATTTGTCATAAAACTGCTTCATAAACTCTACTTCCTCTTCGACAGGTTCTACCTTGGCAGCCCACTCTAAAAGATGCCTATACATATCACCACCCAACCAACTGACATCTCTATTCATATTACGAATGTCAGAAAGACGGGTTGTTGGTTCAAAAAGTTTTAAGAGTGTTTGCTCATCTTTTTCTTTTTGAAAAATAATATATGTTTTTGCATTTTGTTTTTTTGTTCTATTCGAAATATCTGTTAATTCAGTCAAGGATTTTGGTAAACCATATTGAATAATAAAATCCAAATTTTGGAAATTAATTCCAGAGTTTAGCGCAGCAGTAGAAGTAACAAGTAAGTTTTCTGATTTTTTGAGAGTTTTTCTTAAAAAATTTCTTTTAATAAAATGAGTTTCTTTATCATCATGAGAATCTTGTGGTATTTCGATAGAATAAGGATAAACTTTTCGCTTTAAATCAAATTCTAATCTTTCAGAAAGTAGATAAGAGCCTGTACTTCCATTTACACCTGAAGTAAAAATTATTCCTATATTTTTACTTTCCTTTTCTTGAATCTCTTTGAGAGTATTTACAAGTGTGGAGTAGGTATTTTCTGTTTCTAAAAATTCAAAATTTGAAATTTTATTATCCAAAAATATAGAAGAAGAAATGGTAGAATAAAAGTTGTTATCTTTTATTTTGAAGGTATTTTTAATAGACTTCGAAACTGATTTGTCTAAAAAATGAGATAAAAAGACAAAGGGCGTTTTATAAGAGTCATTTTGAAAATAATTATAATAAATGCGTTCTAATGCAGTGTATTCTCCTTTATGTTGCGAACTCCATTCCGAAAAACGATGAATTTGATCAACTAAAAAATAAGCCCAATTTATTTTATGTTTTTTATCAGAAATAAAATCTCTAAAAACTTTTGTGTTGAGCAAATCAACAGTTAGAATGAGTAAAAAAACATTGTTTCCTTTGACCAAATTTTGTACTTGCCTAACTTCTTGATGACTCATCTCAGAATGCCAAACACCAACTTTATCAATGCCATTTTGAGAAAGTTCTTCTGCTTTATCTAAAGCAATATCAGTGGAAGCACAGACTAAAAGTGAGGGCGAATTTTGCAAAACAGAGAGCCAACCAAAAAGCAAAGTGGAATCAGTTTCTAAAGGCAAATTAGCTAAAATAGATTCACCATTCAATGCCTTGGCTAATAGAGTTTGAGTAAAATAAGGATTACTTTTCTCTATATTTTTATATAAATTATGATGTAATAAAAATTCTATACGTTTTAAATCATTATTTGTATCAAAATTCCATTTGTAAAAGTTATTTTGTGTTTTGAAGAATGAATGTGAAAAAATAGAAAGCTGTTTGGATAAAGGCTTTCCTTCGTCAGAATGAAATGAAAAACGATAGTTTTCGGCATAATCATTTCTAATTTTTATCCAATTTTGTTTGTCAGTCGAATCTGTCCAACGGTGCAGAATACTAAAATCTATTTTTAATTGATTTTTATCTTCAATTTTGTCTAACTCTATTTCTGAAAAAAGAGTGGATATAGAAATTTTGGGAGATTTGAATGATAATTGAGGAAACAAATTTTTAATTAATTTTAGAATATTCTCAATAACCAATTCTATAATTTCTTTTGGTATATATTCCTTTTCACGTATAAAAAAAGCAGCCGTCCAGTTATTATTTTCAGAGTTATCCAATTTCCAAACACCCCTAAAAAGTAATTCGATAGTCAATATTTGTATTCGAATAAAGGCAGCCTTCCACCAAATTTGTTGAACGATTGTATCTCTGGGTTGATTAGTAGCAATTCTATTCCATTCTTTTAGTTTGTTCGAAAAAACAGGTTTTTCTATTTGATGGCGAATCCATTCCATTTTTTCACGAATCAAATTAGTTTCTTCTATAATTTCTTCACTTGAAAAATTAATTACATAAATTCCCTTCGAACGCAATTTTTGTTCAATTTTCTGCTGTTTTTCTCGCTCTTGACTATTTTGAGTAATCAAAATAGCAAGTTCTGCAATCGGTAAATAAAAATTTAGTGTTGCACTTTGTAATTCTAAATCAGTAGTTTTATTTTGTGTTTTTTGTTGTAAAACCTCTGACAAAGGAGCATTTGCCCAAAATAAAAATTCTAAAAAACTCCATTCAGGTAGGTATTTCTTTAAACAATTACGCAAAAATAATCTCATTGCCTTTTGAGAAATGGTTTGATTATTTTCTTCTTCAAATTTCCATCTAGGAATATATTTATTTTCTTCTGTGCTTTGTAAAGGAAGAAGAGGAATGTGATTTGTAGAAGTATTTTTTGTAATATTTATTTCTTTTATTGTTTTTAAAGGAAATGACATACTATCATTTCTTTGTAAAAAACGTAATAATAAAGAAAATCTAATTTTTTCATTTTCTGTAATTTCATTAGAAAAAGAAGGTAAATTTTGAATTACAAAATGGTTTGTTGTTTGTGTGTAACCTGCTGAATAGTGCTGCATGAAAATTTCCTGATTATGAATTTAGGAACTAAAAACCGATATTCTTGTAAATATGTTTAATCAAGTAAATTATAGTATTTTTTTTGCTTTGACAGTCTTTTCAGAAAGCTGTTGATAGCTGAAAAACAAAGATTGTTAGATTAAACTATTTTCAGAGTTTTTATGAACATGCCCTTGAAAACTGATACTGTTCATAATTGATTTATTTGGTTTAATTATTTGAAGATAATTATACTCTTGCGTAATTGAATTTTAAAAATAATTTTATAAAAGTCATTTTTAATTGAGTATAAATATAAGAAATAAATAATTAGAAAACAATTTGTATGATAATACAAGTATATATAAAGTTATAATAAATGATATTTAACTAGAGTACTGGACATGCGTTAAAAAGTTGTTGGTGTCGCTACGCTAAAACACCAACGAACGGTGTTTTTCCCTGTTCTGTGACTCACAGAACAGCAAATACATCTAGTGTCCAGTACTCTATATTTAACTTATTTTGATTTAATCAAATCGTATGGCTCTAATAGGTTTTATTTTACTAATAAAAATAGAAGGAATCCAAAGAATCAGAAGTACTAAGGCAGTAATTCCAAGATTAAGCATCAAAATTAAAGGAATATTCCACGAAACAGGAACGCTATTCATATAATAAGTTTCGATATTTAATGGAATTATTTTGAAGGTATCTTGAATAAGACAAAACAAAATTCCGATAATATTTCCTATCAAAATTCCTTTCCAAAGAATTACTAAGCCATTTTGAAAAAATATTTTTAAGATTTGACTACTTGTTGCGCCCAGTGCTTTGAGCATTCCAATCATCGTCACACGTTCGGTAATTAGAATTAATAAGACAGAAACAACATTGAAAAGTGCAACAAATAGAATCACACTCAAAAAAATTGTTACATTT
Source organism: uncultured Cytophagales bacterium (assembly GCA_937136415.1). Classification (GTDB taxonomy): domain Bacteria; phylum Bacteroidota; class Bacteroidia; order Cytophagales; family Bernardetiaceae; genus Bernardetia. The sequence continues at coordinate 18,780 of CAKZOK010000187.1, forward strand.
TTATTGACCATCGAAAACCACTCAAAAAAGTGTGCAAAAGTATTGGTTACCTTTTGAAGATACATATCATAATCACTATTGTTTTCTATTTCTTGATAAATAGAATTTATATCATCAAAATCTTTCAAAAAAACTTCATAACCACCTACAAGAGTATCACCCCAGTTGTTTAGACGTTGTAAAAGCCCTTGGTCGCAATATACCAAACGCTCATCAAAATCCTCAATTCCTGTTTGATAAATACCTACCACCTCTAGTTTGCGCTGTCGTGGAGGGTCTTGTAAAAAAAAGGCAAGCAGTTTGTCGCCTACCGAAATTTGTAATTTATTTTTGACTTTCTGACTGACAATAATTTCTTTTGAGTAACGCTGACTTGTATCAAATTGAATAAAACGACCTTCAACTAGATTTTTTTTGAAAGAAACAGTATCATATTTTGTGTCCACACCCTTCAATACCAAACCCATCAAATCCTCATCGGTTCGTAACAAAACGGGTTTTTGCGTATAAGATTGGATATGAGAAATATAATTTTGATTTTCTAATTCAGTGTAAAAATCACGCTGTGTAGAAAGTGGACTTGTTTCGAAAGAATTGTTCATATCAAATTTAAGAATTTGAATATGCCCTGTTTGGCTCACTATTTTATCCAAAATAGTTTGTTTGAAACCTTCAAAAATTGCCATTGAAATAATTAAGGCTGCAATTCCGAGCGCAATACTTCCAATAGCAATGCGTGTAATGACCTTCGAAAAGCTACTCCCCTTTTGACTTCGGATGCGTTTGGCTATAAAAAGCGAAAAATTCACTATAATTAATTGTATTGATTTTGTATATTTTATCAAATTAAAAACAAATATACATTTCTACTTATGGTTTTGCAATAAAGGCTTTTTTTATTTTTAGTAATATGCTATGAAGTTGTTTAAGAATAGACAACTTCTATGTTTGTTTTGAAGGGAGGCAATTCTTATTGAGATGTAGAAAGAGTTTTTATACAAAAAAAGTATAAATTTTTTTATAAAAAAATGAAGTAAACAAAGATTTCTTTTGAGAAACCGTCAAATTTATTTTTAATTATAGTGTTTTATCAAATTTGTATAATTTTAATGCTTAATTAATCAAAAATAATTAATATATTGCTTATCCAAAGCAAAAAACGTGATAATAACTACTTGAAAAATAGTATTTTAGTAAACAATCTTGACTTTTATCATAAAAAAAATGATAATATGTTTTTTGCTTGAAATAATTCTTCTTTGTATAAAATAAAGTAGATATATAAATTATTTTTTTTGAAAAGGTTAGACAAAAAGTTAAGAAGCTAACTTGATTCTATATAAAAATAATACCAAAAAACACACATCAACTTACACAAATACAAAATAAAAATCTATGTCTGTGGCTACGTCGCTCCCCAAAGTTTTGTTTGAGGGAGTAAATTCAATCATTTATTACCGAGATACTAGCGAGTGGAACACACCTGTTATTATTAAAGTCATAAAGAATGATTTTCCGACTCCTACACAGCTTATTCAGTTTAATAATGAGTATGAATTTACCAAAGACCTCAAAATTGAGGGAATCAGAAAGGCATACAAAAAAGACAAACTGGAGGGTAAGCCTGCGCTTATATTGGAGTATTTTTCTGGAACGACATTTAAAAAGAATTTCTTTGAAAACTCTTGGACATATAAAGATTTTTTGAAAATTGCTATTAATATTGCTGAGGCACTCGGAAAAGTGCATCAAAATCATATCATTCATAAGGATATTAATAGTAATAATATTTTGGTTGATTTGGAAAATCATCGTATCAAAATTATTGATTTTGGCATTTCTTCTTACATAGATACACGTATTCAAGACCTTCGAAGCCCTGATGCTTTGGAAGGAACATTGGCTTACATTTCGCCCGAACAAACAGGAAGAATGAATCGTGCCGTTGATTATCGTTCAGATTTGTATTCTTTAGGTGTTGCTTTTTATGAAATTCTGACAACTAAACTACCTTTTACGGCATCTGATTCTATCGAATTGGTGCATTGTCATTTGGCTCAAAAACCTCAACCACCTCATCAAGTAAATCCATCTGTTCCTCGTGTTCTTTCCGAAATTGTGATGAAACTTTTGGAAAAAAATGCAGAAGACCGTTATCAATCAGCTTTTGGACTTAAAACAGATTTAGAGCTTTCTTTGAAAGGTTTTATTGCCAACGGAAACGGCAAAATTGATTATTTTAATTTAGGGCAAGAAGATTATTCAGACCGTTTTTCTATTCCTCAAAAACTATACGGAAGGGAAAATGAAATAGAATTATTACTCAATTCTTTTGAAAGAGTTTCGAATGGAGCTACTGAACTTATTTTAGTGGAGGGGTATTCTGGGGTCGGCAAAACCTCTTTGGTAAATGAAACTCATCGTTCGATTACCAAAAAAAGAGGTTATTTTATTAAAGGAAAATTTGACCAATATCAAAAAAATATTCCCTATTCTGCTATCATTCAGGCTCTTAACGAATTTATAGAATATTTACTTACAGAAAGTGAAGAATCTTTGGCAGAATGGAAACGAAAAATAAATAAAGTATTAGGTCAGAGTGGGCAAGTTTTGTTAGATGTTTTGCCTAATTTGGAAGTGATTATAGGCAAACAAGAAGCAGTTCAAGAATTACCCCCTAATGAATCAAAAAACCGTTTTAATTATATTTTTAGGTCTTTTATTCGTGTGATTAGTCAGAAAAAACACCCAGTTGTTCTTTTTGTTGATGATATGCAATGGGCAGATGGAGCTTCACTTAGCTTACTTAATGTGTTGATGACTGATAGCGAAAATCGTTATTTACTTATTATTGGTGCATACCGTGATAATGAAGTTACTTCGGCGCACCCTCTTATGATAATGGTAAAGAGTTTGCAACAGCAAAATGCTTCTGTAAGTTCTATAGTATTAGATAATTTGAGGTATGAAGATATACAAAAAATAATTACAGAATCATTAAAATCTCAAATTCTTCAAGTAAAACAACTCTCTTACCTTGTTTATAGAAAAACACATGGAAATGCGTTTTTTGCTACTCAGTTTTTGGAATCATTGCATGAAGAGATGTTGTTAGAATTTGACTTAGAATCAAAACAATGGCAGTGGGATATTGTCAAGATTGAAGAAAAAAAGACTACCGACAATGTAGTTGAATTGATGACTGCCAAAATAGAAAAATTACCAAAAGATACTCAAGAAATACTCAAATATGCTGCCTGTGTAGGAGATAAGTTTGATTTACAGATGCTTCGTAATGTGAGTAGTTATTCTCTAAAAGATATTTTTGATAGGATTTGGGTGGCAATAGAAGAAGGAATTGTACTGCCTTTAGACGAAAATTATAAGCACATTGCAATTCTTAGTGAAGACCCAGCTATCGAACAACGAATAAATGCACGCTTTAAGTTTTTGCATGATAGAGTGCAGCAAGCTGTTTATTCTCTCATTTCGGATAGTAATCGTTTTGAGATGCACTATAAAGTGGGCAAAATAATTAAAGACATTACATCAGATGATGAGTTAGAAAGTAAAATATTTGATATTGTTAATCAACTAAATGTTGGAGTTGCTCTTTTAGAAGACCAAGAAGAACGCTATGAGCTTGCTCGTCTCAATCTCATTGCAGGAAGGAGAGCTAAAGCATCGGCTGCTTATGAGCCTGCATATGATTATTTTTATGCTGGCGTTGCACTTTTAGATGCAGTGGGTTGGAAAGATGAATACGCTCTTGCGTTAAGTTTGCACAATGAAGCTGCAGAAGCTGCTTATTTGAGTGGAAATGGAAATGGAATGGAGCAGTTTGTAAGTGGTGTGCTTATCAATGCAAATGAGTTTTTGGATAAAGTACCTGTTTATGACACCAAAATACAGTTTCTCATTTCTAAAGGAAAAATGCAAGCTGCCATAAAGCTTGCAGTCAGTACGCTCAGAAAATTAAAAGTAGGATTTCCAAAAAGAGTAACCAAGCTACATTTATTACGAGAAATAATTCGTATTGAAGGGCTTATGACAGGAAAGAAAATATTTGATTTGGCAGACCTTCCACGCATGAAAAATGAGAAAAAATTAGCTGCTATGCGTATTTTATCAGGTATTAGTTTGGCTGCTTATGTAAGTGGCTCTCCTCTATATCCTATGATTATTTTTAGACAGGTTCAGTTATCTATTAAATATGGAAATGCACTTGTTTCTACATATGCCTATTCTTCTTATGGAATTATTTTGTGTGGAGTGCTTGGAAAATTGAATCAAGGTTATCGTTTTGGAGAGCTTTCTATCAAAATTTTAGAACAACATAATTCTGAACGATTTAAGGCAAGAACTTACATGGTAACCAATGTCATGATTCGTCATTGGAAAGAGCCTTTAGAAAACTCCTTACAATCTTTGCTCAAATCATATAGAAAAGGAATTGATACAGGATTTTTTGAGTATGCTGCATTTTCTATATTTATGTATATCTATTATTCTTTTGCAACAGGAAGAGAGCTTAATGAAATAGAGAAAGAAGCCAATATGTATATTGGAGCGACGTATGGTTTAAAGCAAATCAATCCTTATCATAATATAAAATTACTTCGTCAAACTTTTCTAAATTATTTAGGAAAGGCTGATGACCCTGCTGTTTTAGAGGGAAAAGAATATGATTTAGAGCTACAAAAGGAAATTATAGAGGGTGGAAATCAAGCATCTGCTTCTTTGCATTTCTTTATGAAAGCCTGTTTGAGCTACAATTTTGGTGAAATAGAAAAGGCGTATAGTTATGTTATTCTGACACAAAAATACTTAAAGGGAATTACTGCAACGGCTGGTGTGCCTATTTATCATATGTATGATTCGCTTATTCATATTGCTATTTATCCAAGCTCGTCGCTTTGGGATAGACAACGAATTGCGAGAAGAATTTCTAAAAATCAGAGCAAACTCTACAAATTTGCCAAATTCTCACCTTCTACCAACCTTCATAAATATTATTTAGTAGAAGCCGAATTAGCCAGAATAAAAAGTGATTATACCAAAGCAGAAAAATATTATAGACAAGCTATTGAAGCTGTTGGAAAAACAAATTTTATTCAAGAAGAAGCATTAATTAAGGAACGTTTTGGCTTTTATTGGCTACAAAGAAAACAAGAAGATATTGCAATGTTGTTTTTGCGTAAGGCTTATTACGATTATCGTATATGGGGAGCAAAGGCAAAATTAGAACACATGCATAAGGTTTACACGCATTATGTCAAACAAGATGCCGTTACAGTTGATGCAAATCAGACAACAATTACTCCTTCTCATACACTAAATACAAATAGTTTTGGAGTTGTTACGGCAAATACAATGATGACGACAAGCAAAATGTCGTCTAGCAGTTCGAAGGCAGGTGCAAACTTTTTAGACTTCGAAACTCTCATCAAATCCACTCAAACTCTCTCTCAAGAGGTAAGTTTTGAAGAGTTGATGCCTAAAATGATGCATGTTGTAATGGAAAATGCAGGAGCAGAAAAGGCATTTTTGATTCAAAATCATGATGGAGGTTTATTTGTAGAAGCAAAAGGAGATTTGACTCAAACAGAAACAACACAATTTTTACATCAAGCCATTTATGATGATAGTAGTTTAGTACCCAAAACATTAATTAATTATGTAGTCAGAACACAACAACCTTTGGTTTTGGATAATGCCTCTGAAGATGAAAAATATGCAAATGATATTTACATGAAGGAATATCAACCAAAATCAGTGCTGTGTTTTCCCGTAATGCGTAAAAATAAATTGTTATGTATTTTTTATTTAGAAAATAATCTAACAACAGGAGCATTTACACCAGATAGATTACAAACATTGCAAATGCTTTCTACACAAGTGAGTATTTCTTTAGAAAATGCCCAGCTTTATCATAATTTAGAAGAAAAAGTAGAAGAAAGAACAGTCGAATTAAATAAAAAAAATAAGCGTATAACGGATTCAATTCGTTATGCTCAGACTATTCAAGATGCAATCTTGCCAGCTCAAAAAATATTAAAAACCTTATTTACAGAGCATTTTGTAATCTATAAACCAAAAGATATTGTTTCAGGTGATTTTTATTGGGTAACTCATGTAGAAAATTATACTTTTGCTGCTGCTGTCGATTGTACAGGACATGGAGTACCGGGGGCGTTTATGTCAATGGTAGGAAATACATTGCTTACTGATATTGTGGGTGTAAAACGAATCTTCGAACCTGCTATAATTTTGGAAATGTTGCATGAAGGAGTGCGTGCTGCCTTGCATCAAAAAGATTCAGATAATACAGATGGAATGGACGTAGCACTTTGTAGGTTAGAAAAACAAAAAAATTGGACAGAAGTTACTTTTGCAGGAGCAAAAAGACCTCTTTATTATACTTCAAATGGCGAAATAGAAAAATTAAAAGGAGATAATCTAAGTATTGGAGGAGCAATAAAAAAGAAAAAATATGTCTTTAAAAATCAAAAAGCAATCTTATTTGCAGAAGATGTAATCTATCTTACCTCAGATGGATTGGTTGACCAAGCAAGCCCAAATAAGAAAAAATTTGGTTCTACAAAATTTGAATCATTACTCAAACAGTTTCATAAAAGACCATTTAAAGAGCAAAAAGAAATACTGACTAATCAGTTAGACCATCATCAACTTGATGCAGAGCAAAGAGATGATATTACAGTATTGGCTCTAAGGTTATAATCAAAAAAAATATAAAATAAGTTGTTGAATAAAAGTGGCATGATTTTTTATATTTTATTGATATAATATTATTTGCAAAATAATATTTCTTGTTAATTTGAATTACTTACTAAATATTTATTTATTATGAACATTAAAAAAACAATTAAGTTATTTCTACTTGCTTTTATTTTTTGTTTTTCTGGACAATTAATGGCGCAAATTTCGCCAAAACAAAAATTATCTACTGAAAGAATAGCTGCAAAGCAACTTAAACAAAAGACAAAAACTGTTACAGTAACGACGGTACAACAATTTTTAGATGCTATTGCGTCAAATACTACAATTCAATTAAAAGGGCATTCATTTTATATTTCTGATTTGGCTAGTTCGGGCAACTCAAATGCAAATTATAGATTTCAGGAAGTCTATGATGGTTATGAATTACTTATTTATAATGTGAAAAATCTTAAAATTATAGGGCTAGGAAATACACCTGTTCGTTTATATGCAAAACCTCAATATGGAAATGTAATTGCCTTTGGAAATTCTAGTAATATTACTATCGAAAATGTAGATGCAGGACACGGAGCAAGCAAAGGCTCTTGTACAGGAGGAGTTTTTAAATTACAAAATGTAGATAATTTTTTTATTAATAATACAGTGATGTATGGAAGTGGAATTGAAGGAATTACAGCTATAAATGTAACAAATTTGGTGTGTAAAAAATCATTTATTAGAAGTTGTACGTATTCTATTATGACTTTGAAAGAATCTAATAATATTCGTTTTGAAGATTGTGTTTTCGAAGATAATGGTGTTTTTGATTTGGTAAATATTGATGTTTGTGGCAATATTAATTTTAAAAATTGTTCTTTTGAAAAAAATCGTACCGATTCGGAATCTTATTCAAATTATAGTTTGTTTAATGTAACAAAATCAAATAGCATTAAATTAGAAAATTGTTTTGTAGAAGCAAATGCAGCCGATTATTTTTGTAATGATTCAAAGGCTCTCATACTCAAAAATACAAAAGTTAATCATAATGATTTTACAAAAAAGAAATTTAAAAAATAATTGATGGTATTTTAGCGAAGTGACACCAACAATCAAACAACTTATCCTACTTTTTGGAATACACACCACCAATATAATTTATTAGGAATAAGAATTAAATAAGGCATTATTTTGTAATTATTCCTTATTCTAGGGAAAAGATTTCTCTTTTCCTTTTTTTATGCTTTTATAGGAAATAGTTTATTAAGAATTATGTAAATTCGTTTTTAATTTTATCCTAAAAGTCTAAAACTGTTTTAAACCCTTAGGGTCTTCAAAAACGCTAAGGGTTTTAGTAAAAATATATGCAATTTCTCAACTCTTCTCTTCTTTGGGCTTTATTGTTGATGATTATTCCTATCATCATTCATCTTTTTAATTTTCAACGCCCAAAAAAAGTATTATTCACAAATGTTGAATTTTTAAGGCAAGTTCAGCAGGTTTCTAAATCAAGAAATCGGTTAAAACATATTTTGATTATGCTCGCTCGCATGTCATTTATTGCTTTTTTGGTGCTGGCTTTTGCACGTCCTATTTTACCTTCTCAAAATACAGATTCGTCTTCGTTTTCTGCCAATCAACAGGTTTCTATTTATTTGGATAATTCATTTAGTCTTCAAAACGAACAAGATGACAAACGCCTCCTAGATTTGGGAGCAACTTATGCACAAACAATTCCAGAATTGTTCCCAAAATCAGCTACTTTTCAATTATTGGATAATGATTTTGAAGGAAATACAAATTTTTTCTATCCCAAAACATTTATTTCAGATAAATTATCTATTATTAATTTTAGTGGAATTAATCGTGATTTTTTGGATATTTATAAAAAACAACTACGTACTTTTCAAGCAAAAGCAAATCAAACCAATGGAAATGGAGGGCATATTTTTTGGGTTTCTGATTTTCAGAAAAATATACTTCCAAATCTAAATCAAATAGAGTTTGACTCTTCTTATAATTATTATGTTTTGCCTATTTCTCCTTCACAAACTTCTACTTTATTGATTGATTCAGTTTGGCTGGATAATCCGTTTGTACAGCCCAATACGCCACAAAACATAACTATTCGTGTCCGAAATTTGGGAACAGAATCTATCGAAAATAAAAGTTTACAACTTTTTATTGACGGAAAACAAGCATCGGCAACAGTGGCAAGTCTGCCAGCCCAAAGTGCTAAAGAAATTGAAATGAATTTTTCAGTAACCAAAACAACAGGAACAGTATCAGCCAAAATAACTGTTGAAGATTATCCAGTTTTGTTTGATAATGATTATTTTTTTACGTTGAGGATTGCTCCAAAAATAAATATTTTAAATATATTTGAAAAGCAAAGTGAAGCTCAAACTTATATCAATAATGTTTTTACAAATGCTGATTTCTTTGTTTTTTCGGCTACCTCTACTCAAAATTTGGATTATAATATGCTTCAAAGTACAGATTTGGTAGTTTTGGAAGGAATTTCTTCTATTGATGAAGCCTTACAAAGAGCTTTGAGAAGGTTTCTTTCTAGTGGTGGAAACGTTTTGGTTTTTCCTGCTGCTAGTTCAAAGACTGCCAATTTTAATTCTGCTTTAGGTATTTCTGTTCGTCAAATAAATGCAGAAGCTGGTGTGGGACTTTCGCTTTTACCTCCGTCTGAAAATGCACCTTTTTTTGAAGGAGTTTTTGAGCAGATTTCGCCTTCCATGTCTATGCCTGTTGCAACAGGTGTTTGGTCGGGGCTTACTTCTGGACAATCTATTTTAAAGTTTAGAAATGGGCAACCTTTTTTGATGAAACAGCAGACAACGGAAGGAAATGTTTTTGTTTGTGCTGCACCTTTGCAAAATAGTTGGAGTGGTTTTGGAAAACATGCGCTTTTTGTTCCGACAATGTACAAGATTGCATTGAGTAGCTTGTCGCAAGCCGATTTATTGGCTTATAATTTGGAAGAGCAAACAGTAATTTTGTCCTTAGATTCTCTTCAAAAAAACAGTGTTTTTGAGCTAGTTTCTATAAATCAGATTTCGAATGCAAATCAAAATTCTGGTATGGATAATCAAGGTATTATTCCATCTCAACGCATTTCTGGAAACAAAATTATTTTTGAAATTCCTCGTTCTTCTCTTAAAGCTGGGGTTTATAAATTAAGAAATAAAAAAACAGGAAAGACAGAAACTTTATTGGCATTTAATTATTCAAGAAAAGAATCTTATTTAGATTTTCATACAAAAGAAGAACTCGCTAAAGCATGGGCAGACAAGCCAAATGTGCAAATTTTTTCATTAGATGGGCAAGATGCTAAAGATTTTGCAACTACTTTCAAAGAAAAAAATGAGAATATTCCTCTTTGGAGGTATTTTATTATTGCTGCTCTTCTTGCTGTTTTTGTGGAGGTAATTTTGGCTAGAGTTTTTAGTAGGGCTTCAAAATAAATTTAAAAAATGGAATAAAAAATATAACACAATAAAATCATTTTCACTGCGCTTTTTTGTGCAATTTATCTACTGTAATTATTCTTTTTGTGTTAGAATTGATTGTTAGACGAATATTTTTTGTATTGTTGGTGATATAAATATTTTTACCTGTTTTTTGAAATTTGCTTTGGTCTGTTTCTTTGATAATTTCAAAAATCATTGTTTCAATTTTTTCTTTTGAAAGATTAATATCTAATTTTTTATTAATTCTTTCATAGACAAGCTCTGTATAACAAATTTTGTCTAAAATTTCCTTTTTGTAATTAATCATATTTTTAGTTTGTTGAGTTTCATAAGGAAGTTGTTTAAAAATGAAACTTTTATCCGTGTTCTGTGACACACAAAAGACGGCTTGTCTATGCTTAAACAACTTTAAGGTTATTGATGAAAATTGATTAAATCAGATTATTTTTTTCGTATTGTTCTCATAATCAAAACACTAATTGAGCAAGCAAGAGTGATGCAAGCAAGAGCAAATAAAAGCCCTTTGTCGCCTTGTACACGAATTTCTAAAACTAAAACATGAGAAATAATTGCTCCCAGCATGATAATAGCCGAACTAAAAGCACCTATACGGCGAGTTTTGGGAGTGAGAATCAAAATAGCTGCAACAAACTCAAGAAAACCTGTCAAATATCTACCCCAAGGCTCAACTTTTAATTGTGTAAAAATCCAAACGGATTCGGAAGCTGCACCAAATTTGAAATAAAGTGTTTGAAGCAAAATGATAGCCACTGCAATCGATAAAATACCTTCAAGCGTTTTTTGCATGAATTTTTTGAGAAGATGAGTTTTTTGAATAAAAATGTAGAGGACAATATATGAATTTTTTAGATAAATAAAGTTTATAGTCTGTATTAGATATTTAAAAAAATGTATCTTTATTCAATTAATTCGCACCTCTATTTTTTAATGAAATGAAACATTTATTTTTATCACTTATTTTATTTTTATCTATTTCTACATTGTCATTTTCTCAAAATGCAAAACAAAAAGATATTTCAGAAATCATGCAGACTTTTCAAAACCAACAAAAATCGTGGAATAATGGCGATTTAGATGGTTTTATGAATGGATATTGGAAATCAGACTCACTCAAGTTTATAGGAAAAAATGGAATAACATATGGATATCAAGCAACTTTAGAAAATTATAAAAAATCATATCCAGATGTAGCAACAATGGGAAAACTTAAATTTGATATTCTTTCTGTCCGACAATTAAATAAAAAATACATTTTTATTATTGGAAAATGGCATCTAAAAAGAGAAACAAAAGAAGATTTAGAAGGGCATTTTACTCTAATTTGGAAGAAAATAAATAAAAAATGGGTTATTATTGCAGACCATTCTAGTTGAAATAAAGTTATGAAGTCTGAAATAAAATAAAATAATTTTTTGTAATAAAGGGTTTAAATATTTGATTTTAAACCCTTTGTAATTTTTTCTTTTAATTATTTATTAAATTTTCTTTGACTAAGTATTCAGCAATTTGAATAGCATTTGTGGCAGCTCCTTTGCGAAGATTATCAGCAACAATCCACATATTAAGTGTGTTTTTTTGACTTTCATCTCTTCGTAATCTTCCTACAAAAACCTCATCTTTTCCTTCCGAAGTAATTGGCATTGGATATTCAAAATTATCAATATTATCTTGTAATACAATTCCTTCCGAATTTTGTAAAATATGACGAACTTCATTCAAATCAAAATCGTTTTCAAATTCTACATTTACAGCCTCCGAATGCCCACCCATTGTTGGGATACGAACTGCCGTAGCAGTAATTTGAATAGTATCATCACTCATAATTTTTTTAGTTTCCAAGACCATTTTCATTTCTTCTTTTGTATAGCCATTTTCCAAAAAAATATCAATATGAGGCAGAACGTTTAAGTCAATTTGATGTGGATATACTTTATTTGCAACTTCTCCTTTTCGCTCACTCATGAGCTGGTCGACGGCAGCTTTTCCTGTTCCTGTTACAGATTGATAAGTCGAAACCACAACACGTTTTATTTTATATTTTTTGTGTAATGGATTGAGAGCCACAACCATTTGAATTGTCGAACAGTTTGGGTTAGCAATTATTTTATCATTTTTGTTTAGCTCATGAAGCTCATGAGCATTTACTTCAGGAACAATTAATTTGTATTTTGGATTCATTCTCCACGCCGAAGAATTATCAATTACGATTGTTCCTTTTTCTGCAAATTTGGGCGCAAACTCCAAAGAAACAGAGCCACCAGCCGAAAAAATAGCAATATCAGGAACAGCATCAATAGCTTCTTGCATGCCATGAATTTGATAAGATTTTCCATTAAATTGAATATTATTTCCAACTGAACGCTCCGATGCCACAGCAATTAATTCAGTAACAGGAAATTTACGGCTTTCCAAAATACGTAACATCTGCGTTCCGACAAGTCCAGTAGCTCCAACAACAGCAATTTTCATTTTATTTGATTTTTGAGTGTAAAATAGATAAAACAAAAATAAGGTTTTAGGATTTGATTTGTTTGATAATATCTTTTTTTTATTGAAAAATTGTTGTGCTTAGTTTAGTCTATAACAACACTTTATTAACCATAATAATTTTTATTAATTGTTTCTATTTAAAATAATTGGTTTCATAAGAATTAAGTTGTTTTTAGAAATATTATAACTGATTTTGTAAAATTTACTAATTTTTAGACTTTTTTGTTAAAAATAGTTTAATTTTTGCATGTTGCTTTTTTTATTCAAAAATTGCTAAAAAACGAATGTATTTTTTTTTACATTTGTAAGAAGTTTAATTTAGAAGCTGCTAGTCATTTTTGCAAATAGACAAAAAATAATTTTTATTCCTTCATCTCAAAAACTAATCAATACATAATGAACAAATTTAGTTTGAAAATTTTTACTCTTATTCTAGCTTTTGTAATGTTTACAGGTTATACACATGCCGATGAAGGTATGTGGCTGCCTATGCTTGTCAAACGCTTGAATGAAGCAGACATGAAAGCCAACGGCTTAAGGCTAACAGCCGAAGAAATTTATAGTGGCAATAATTCAAGTCTGAAAGATGCTATCTTTGGGCTAGGATATGGCGACCCTTCTTGGAATTTTTGTACTTCTGAAGCAATTTCTTCAAAAGGTCTTTTACTGACTAATCATCACTGTGCCTTTGACATGATTCAAAATCATAGTAGTGTAAAAAATGATTATTTGACAGATGGTTTTTGGGCAAAAAATATGTCTGAAGAATTACCAAATGAAGGAATTACAGCTTCTGTTTTGGTAAAAATGGAAGATATAACAAAGCGTGTAAAAAAAGCTCTTGACGGACTTAGCCTTGATGACCAAGCCGTAAAATTAGAGGAGGTAAAAGCTGAGATTATTGCAGAACATACAAAAGGAACACATTACAAAGGATATATCAAAGATTTCTTTTATGGAAATGAGTATTATCTTTTTATTTCAGAAGTATTTTTAGATGTCCGTTTGGTGGGTGCGCCTCCTTCATCAATAGGCAAATTTGGTGGTGATACTGACAACTGGATGTGGCCTCGTCATACTGGCGATTTTTCTTTGCTTCGTATTTATGCTGGTAAAGATGGCAAGCCTGCTCCTTACTCTGTTGATAACGTTCCTTTGAAACCTAAACATTCTTTGCCTGTTTCGATGAAAGGCGTTCAGGAAGGAGATTTTTCAATGGTTTTTGGTTTCCCAGGTAGCACACAACGTTTCAAAACTTCGTATGGTCTTGATGTTGATTATGCTGTTACTAACCCTGCTCGTATAAAATTGCGTGAAAAAAGACTTTCTCTTATGAAAGAACAAATGGATATAGATGCAAAAACACGTATTGCTTATGCTTCAAAATATGCAGGCATCAGTAATTATTATAAGTATTTTATTGGACAAAACGCAGGACTAAAACGCCTCAAAACAATAGATAAAAAACGTGTAGAAGAAAAAGAATATCAAGTTTGGGCAGATGGTTCTAAAAATGAAGCATATAGTACAGCTCTTTCTCGTTTGGATAAAGCATATAGTAGTTCTGTTGATTATTCGCTTTGGAGTGTATATTTGCAAGAGGCATTTTTTGGAAGCGAAATATTGCAATTTGGAGCAAGTTTTATTCAATTACAAAGAACTTTGGCAGCAGGAGTAAATGAAGAAAATCAAGCACAAGTAGATGCAATGATTGAAAAATTAAAAACATCTTCTAAAGAGCATTTTGAGGAATACAGCGCAACAGTTGATAAAAATGTAACAGGAGCTTTACTAGGAATGTTCTACACAGATATTGATAAGCAATATCACCCAGATATTCTTGCACGAATTGCTGGTGAAAATGGAGGAGATTTTAATAAGTATGCAAATGTTATTTTCGAAAATTCTGCTTTTGCAACAGAAGAAAAAACAATGAAATTTTTGGAAAATCCGAATCCAGAAGTATTAGAAAAAGACCCAGTAATGCAATTTATTTCTTCTGTACTAGGAGTATATTATGCCAAAATAAGACCTCAATCATCGGTAGCAAATGAAGAAGTTGCTGCTGCAATGAAAGATTATGTGGCTGGACTTCTAATCAAAAATAAAAAGAAAACATATTATCCAGATGCAAATTCTTCGCTTCGTCTTTCTTATGGAAATGTAGAAGATTATTCGCCTAAAGATGGAGTACAATATCAATATTTTACTACTTTGGAGGGAGTTGCTGAAAAGTATGTACCTAACGATGGTGAATTTGATGCACCTAAAGCTCTTTTAGAGATGCAAATGTCTAAAGAATATGGAAAATATGCAGACAAAGATGGAACACTTCACGTTGGTTTTATTACAAACAATGATATTACAGGTGGAAACTCTGGAAGCCCTGTAATTAATGGAAATGGAGAGCTTATTGGTCTTGCTTTTGATGGAAATTGGGAGGCGATGACTGGAGATTTGGTGTATGATGAGCAGTACAAACGTTGTATCAATGTAGATATTCGCTATGTACTTTTTTGTATAGACAAATTGGCTGGAGCTGCTCATTTGATTGATGAGATGAACCTTGTAAGAGCTAAAAAAGGTAAATAAACTGCAACTCAAATTTATTTTAAAAAAAAGACGCTACTAATTTTTAGTAGCGTCTTTTTTTATTAGAATTACCAACTCTAAGAAATAATTATAAACTGTGAATGTAAAACACTGATTATTAAGTTATTAAGATGTTTGGTTCTGAGGAGCTGAATACACAATTTAAGTGTAAGGATAGCGATTTATTTAATTTCTATTCCTAATTCTATCAAAAAATTGTATCTTGTGCTATAATTTTAAATTAAAATAGAGAATGACAACAGATAGATATATTAATCTTAATATTTTTGGAAAAGAGCTAAATAAGGATTTAAAACACCTTTTCGAAATTGCAGAAATTACCAAAATGGACAGAAAAGAATTAGCTGTCTATCAAGAAAGCCTAAAGGATTATTGGGATTTGAAAAACGCAATGGATATGTATTTTGGTAAAGGAAAAATAGAAGAACAAACCAAAATCGCAATAAATCTAATCAATATGAGAATGAATATTTCTCAAATTGCATAAGCAACAGGATTAACTTTATAAGAAATAAACAATTTAAAAATAAGAAAAAACACCTTTTGAAACTCATCTTTTCTCCCTCTCATTATCCTTTTTTTAATCTCGCTTTAGAAGAGTATTTGTCCAATTTTATGGATAAAGAAAGCGAGTATTTATTATTTTATCGCAATACACCTTCTTTAGTAATGGGCAAAAACCAAAATGCTTGGGAAGAGATGAATTATAATTATCTAAAAGCTCAAAAAATATTTCTCTCTCGTCGTATTTCGGGAGGTGGAACAGTCTATCACGATTTGAAAAATCTAAATTTTAGTTTCATAAAGCCATTAGATACAAAAAAAGTAGCTAATTATGATTCATTTTTAGTTCCGATTGTAGAGTTTTTGAAAACACTAGACTTACATGCTTCTATCGGAAAACGTTCGGACATTTGGTTAGAAACCCAAAGTAAAGAAGGAAAAACAGAAAAACGAAAAATTACTGGAACAGCTCAATACACTAATAAAAATCGTTTTATTACTCACGGAACACTTCTTTTTGATACAGATTTAGAAAAATTAGAAAAAGCGATAACAATTCCCACAAATGTAGAGGTTGCTTCAAAAAGTCTTAAATCAGTAAGAAGCAAGGTAATTAATATCAAAGAAGTTTTAATAAAAAATAGAGCTAACAATATTTTGACTATAGAAGAGTTTGAGGAAAAATTGGCTCATTTTATTTTACTCTATTTTAATAAACCTGTTCATCTCTACAAATTTAAAAAAGAAGAAATAGATGAAATAGAAAAGTTAGCAGAAGAGAAATACAAATCTTTTGAATGGGTTTGGGGGCGTTCGCCAGCGAGTGAGATTATCAGAAAAATTATATTCAAAAATCAAGAATATTCTATCAAAATAAAATTAAATAGGGGAGCTATTATTCAAGAAATTAATACAAAAAATGATTTTCTGAATAATAAATTACAGAAGTTGGTAACTCAAATTTATAAAAAAGAAGAACTAGAAAAAATCCTTTTGCCTATTGGTTTTACAGAAAAAGAAATAAAATACTGGTTCTAAATTTGTCTTATATAATTTGTTGCTGCAATTATCATATAAATCACTTGCTAATCTTGTGTTTTAAGCCTATTAATTTACCTAACCAAAAAAAGTAAAATTATAATAGTGCATATCCTTAAATAAAAAGCTCGTCGATGGTTGTTAAAAAATAAAAATGTCTAGCTAATATGGTGCATAACATAATTCTAACAGCAATAAGCATTTCAATTAATCGTTTTGAAAACAACCACCACTCTTCAAAAATTGCTATCTAAATACAATAAATAAATAAAAGAATGACAAATAAAACAATCTATTTTTTAGTATTTTTAATTTTATACACCCTTCCTTTTGGGGTTTTTGGTCAGCTTTCAGCATCTGCGCAAACAACTGAAAATGAAAGAATTAATAGTAATTATAAAAATAAAAGAAAAATTGTTCGTACATATTATGATATGGACAAAACCATTTTGAAAGCTGAATATTATTTTATTGGAGATGATAGCACAAATGTAGATGGAGAGTACAAACTTTTTCATGTTACAGGTGAATTGAAATCTATGGCTACTTTCAAAGAGGGCGAAATACAAGGAAAAGCGATTGAGTATTACCCAAATGGAAAAGAAAAATTAGTAGGCTCATATAAGGAAGGAAAAAAAGATGGAATCTTCAAAGAGTATTATTTTGAAGGTGGTTTGATGGCAGAATATGAGTGTAAGAATGATAAAAGAAACGGAAATGCAGTTGTTTATAATGAAAAACAAATTATTGTACAAGAGGCAAATTATCAAAATGACCTCCTAAATGGCATCATCAAAACATTTTATTCAGATGGAAAATTAAAAGCCAAAACTCCTTTTCAGTTGGGTAAAATAGAAGGGGTAGTGGAAGAGTATTATCAAGATGGACAACTAAAAAGAACAATTACTTTTGTAAACCACAAACCCAATGGAGAGGAAAAAACATTTTATCAAAATGGTGTTTTGCGTACAATTACAACCTATTTAGATGGAGAAATGAATGGCGATTTTAAAAGTTATTACGACAATCAAATTTTAGAGTTAGAAACAATAAATATTCATGGAAAGAAAAATGGGTATTTTAGAAGATATACAAAAGACAGCGTTTTGGTACAAGACGCAAGTTATAAAAATGGTCAATTAAATGGCGATAATATTCTTTATTATGATAATGGAAAACTAAAACAAGAAATAAAATATCGCTCTGGGCAACAGCTTTTATCTAAAATTTATAAACAAAATGGACGTTTATTTAAAGAAATTGATTTTGGAAAAACAATAGAAGATAGAAAAGAAACTCATTATTATTCTAATGGAAATAAAGAAATGCAAATTGAGTTTTCTCAAGAGAAAAAAGTAGGTGAGTGGAAATATTTTTATACCAATGGAAAGAAAAAAACAGAAGAAAAATATAATGAAAACAAATTACATGGCAAGCGAGAAACATATTTTCAGAATGGAAAAACACACCTAAAAGAAAATTATGCCTTTGGACATAAAAAAGGAATAACAAAAGAATATAATCAAAAAGGCGATTTAGTTTCTGAAATTGAATATAAATTGAGCAAAAAATGGGGAGTTGCTACTTATTTTTATGCAAATGGAAAAATATCGGCAGAAGGACATTTTTATAAAAATATTAAAAATGGAAAATGGTATTATTATAATAAAGACCAACAACTAACTAGAAGAGAAATTCATAGAAAAGGAAAAATATCTTCTGCAAAAACCTACCGAAGAGGAAAAATTCGTAAAAAATCACCTTTCAAAAAATAACAAAAAAAATCCTAATCACACTGATTAGGATTTTTTTCTGAAAATTCAATGCCGTTGTTGGTGTTTTAGCGAAGCGACACCAACAACCAAATAACTTATCATACTTTTTACAACACCACTAGATTTTTTTCTAAAAATTAAGGAAGAAAAATAACTTGGTTAGGTGCTGCACCTGTTGGATATGTATTTTGAAGATTTCCATTTTTATCATAATGCAGTACTTCATTTCCTTCTAAAGTAGTAAAATTAGCAATTCCAACCCAAATATCGCCATTTTTAGGATTAATACTCAATCCATAAGCACCATTCAAGATAATTGGAGTTGCTGCTTGCGAACTTGCATTGATAGGAAGTGCATAAATTCCACTGCTAAAATTATAATACAAAATATCTTTATTTGGATTGATAGTTAATTTTCCACCCACATTCTCACTTCCTGCATTTAAAGGAATTGTTGTTTCGATAGAATTTGTAGCTGTATTTATTTTATACAAATTTCCTGTTGGAGAAGTATAAGTTGCAAAATCTGTTTCTTGAGCAATTACCCAAAGATTTCCATTTTTATCCAAAACCATCTGACCAGGGCTATTTGGAGCAAAATCAATCGTCTTTTCTAATGTATTAGTAGAAGTGTTATAAACTGAAATTGAAGTACCAAAACTATTTGCTACAAAAGCCTGATTTGTACGGCTATCAAAAACAATATTTTCAGAACCCGAACCATTTTCTATGGTTGTAATAATTTGCTCTGTTTGAGTGTCCAAAACAAGAATTTTTTCAGAAATATCATCAAAATTTCCCCACGTAGTAACATAGGCTTTATTATTTCCAATATCTGCCATATAACGAGGGTTGGCAAAATCCCCTGTAATTGTTGTGCTTTTTAAGAAAGTACCACGATTAACAACCTCAATTTTGTTGCTATTACTTACCATCAAATATGCTTCATCTCCCAAAATAGAAATAGATTGAAGATTATCACCCAAAACCTGCCCAGTAACTGTCTGAAAAACCTCTTGTGTAAGCGCATTATTTTTAGAAATATGAGTAACAGAAGAATTATTTTGAAGAAAAACACCTTCATTAACTACCAACTGACCTTGTGCATATTCGCCTTCAAGAATATTTTCATCATCATTACTATCACATGAAAAAAGTGAAGTAGAAATAAGAACATACAAAAACATCGTCCAAATAGTAGGACGTAAATTACCAATACGAGTAAACATAAAATATAAAAAAAAATAAAATGAAATAATGACTTCAGTTTTTTCCCGAACTGAAAGCTCAATAATAGAAAAGGCAGGTCTCCTGACTGATTTGAAAAATTGCTGACCTTCCCACCAAAATCAATTAATTGAAAATAGGCAGTGGTATGTAGAATGCAATTATTTTTTTAGTGTTGAAGTAATTATGATGAACCAAAACTAAAAATACAAATTCACAGTTGCGGGTACAGTTACGGAATAAATCCTGTAAAGATAATCACCGTATTCCCTTTTCAGTATTTTTTTGAGTAAAAAAATACCACCTTTTTTGAAGACACAAAGGTAATATTTTTTAACGTATGATTTTTAATTATTTTTTTTATACTCTCACACAAAATATGAATTTTTTGTGTGAAAATTATTATATTGAATCTTATTTAAGGCAACTGTACCAAAATAATTAAGTATTGAAGTTGTTTAAGAATAGACAAGCCGTGTTCTGTGTGCCACAGAATATAGGTAAAAGTTTCATTTTCCGATAAAATTGAGTTTACAAACCTAATTCTATCGAAAAATAGCCATTCTTAAACAATTTCATTGATTAGAAACTAGGAACAAACTTTATATTAAAAAGTTGAATTATTATTCAAAGTAAAAATATTTGTTTAAAAGTCAGAAATAAGGTTTCAAAAATTTGGTACAGTTGCCCTAAATCTTATTGACTTTACTATTTTAGAATAAACACATAATTTATGGAAAATCTTATTACTTTGGATACACATAAAGTAGCTACTATCTCTCATTTACCAAACTTAAATGCTTTAGTTGTAGTTTGGAATAAAGGACTGGTACGAAGTGAAGAGTATCGTAAACTTTGGACCACAGCAACACAATTTGCTGAAGAATATAAAATACAATATTGGCTTAATAATGAAACTAATCTACAAGTTATTTCTCCTGATGATTTAAAATGGGCTTTTGAAGAATGGTTTCCTGATAGTGTTGAAAAGTTAGGAATGAAAAGGCGAGTTGCTTTAGTGGTTTCCAAACGATTTTATACAGAAATGGGAACTTCTAACCTTATTCAAACTTTTGGTGAACAAGGAGAAGAAGCTATTTTTAAGCGTTTTAAAGATATAGAAGAGGCATATAATTGGCTAGGAAAAACTGAACAGGAAGATATTCTCTAACTCTATCTTTATTAGAATAATAAATTTAATCACTTGACCTTTGGAGTATAAAAACTAAACTAAAGGTCAAGTTTTATCTTATGTAAATTAATACAAGTATTCTAAGATATCTTAAAAAAATGAAAGTAAAAATTATAGATAGAAAAAATTATTTGATTTCTATTGACAAAATCAAAAATCGTGTTTATTTTCAATTACATGGGCAATGCTTGTGGGAAGAAAAAGATATGGATTTTCTTTTTTTAGATTGGAAAGATACCATTGAAGAAACAAAAAAGAATTTTACAATTTTATCAGATATTCGTAATCTTCAAATTCAATCTCCCAAATTGGATAAAGCTCATGAAAAAACTCAAAAATATGTATCTGAAAATGGACTTTTAAAAATAGCTAGAGTTCTATCTAAAAATAATGATATTGTAAATTTGCAATTTGGAAGAATCATAAAACGCTCTGAAATGCCTAGTGATATATTTTACTTGCCTCAAGATGCTGAAGAATATTTAGATAAAGTAGTAAAACAGTTTGAAGAATCTCAAAAAAATAATAGAAATAATGCAAGTTAATTTAGAAAATGCAATACCGAAAAATATTCAAATTTATATAGAAGAATGCTTGAAAAAAGTAGAACAAGAAAAAAATATCAAAATTCTTTATGCTTGTGAAAGTGGAAGTCGTGCTTGGGGATTTGATTCGCCTGATAGCGATTATGATGTTCGTTTTTTGTTTGTTCATCAAAAACAAAAATATTTAGCTGTTAATTCGCCTTTAGATTCTATTGATAAATTTTTTGATAATGATGTGGATTTGTCAGCTTGGGATATTAAAAAAACGCTTGGGCTTTTATTAAAATCAAATGCAACCCCCTTTGAATGGCTGCAATCACCTATTTTGTACAGACAAAATAAAGAAACCGAACATTTTAGAAATCTATTTTGGGAGCTATCAAAAGAATATTTTTCTGCCAAAACACTCATTTTTCATTATCTCGGAATAGCAAAAGGAATGCTCTCAAAAGTTGAGAATAACCAAATTTCTATCAAAAAATATTTTTATGTTTTACGTCCTGTTTTGGCAGCTTATTATATCAAAACAAGAAATGAAGCTGCACCAATGGAATTTAAGTTTTTGGTCGAAAACTTAAATAACTTTGAAAAGAATACTTCTAATATAGAAATAAAAAAAGCCATTGAAAATCTTTGGAAACAAAAAATGCTTGCAAAGGAAAGTGATAAAATAGAAATACCTACTTTTATTCATTCCTTTGTTAAAAAACAAATTTCTGAATGTGGAATGTATGCCAGCAATTTGAAAAGAGAAGAAAAAAAGATTGAGCCTTTAAATGAGTTTTTTAGAAATTTATTCTAAAATTGGAAATAAATAAAAGGTTGCACTCCCTCTGATTGAGTATGTAAAATGACTTGAATAACAACTAAAAAACAAATCGCTTTTGCCCAAAAAGGAAGAGATGCAAAATAATTCCCTATATTTTGGTATGATAATTTGGAACTAAAATGTAAAAATAATCCTATAACTAACATCACAACAAATAAAGGGCGAGTTTCCCAAAAAGGAAAGGCATAATTCAATTCTGTTGTTGTAATTATTTTTTGAATAGAAAACCACGCCTTTTCAAAACTTTCAGCTCTAAAAAAGACCCATAAAAAAGCCACAAAATGAAAAGTAACTAACCAACCTAAAGTATTTTTTAAGTAATGAAACAAATTATTTATAAATAAAGAAAGAGTGTTTTTTTCTAGTTTTGGTTCTGTATTATTTTCATCTTGCTTCTTTAATTTTGAAAGAATGGTTAAGTAAATTTTATGAATAACTAGACCAATTCCGTGCATTCCACCCCAAAAAACAAACTTCCAATCTGCTCCGTGCCAAAAACCACCAATCAACATTGTTGCCATAAGTGCCAAATACATTCTCAAAATACCATGACGATTTCCACCCAAAGGAATATAAATATAATCTCTCAACCACGTGGAAAGTGAAATATGCCAACGTCTCCAAAAATCTGTAATTGAAGTTGCTAAATAAGGACGGTCAAAATTAATACACAACTCATATCCCATCAACATAGCAAGCCCAATCGCCATATCAGAGTACCCAGAAAAATCACAATAAATCTGAATAGTATAACCATACATCGCCAAAAGATGCTCAAAACCTGTGTATCCATCAAGATTTGAGTAAATCAAATCTACATATTGTGCAATATAATCAGCCAAGACAGCTTTCTTAAATAATCCTTTCAAAATCCAAAAAAGTCCCCAACCTAAAGTAACAGAATCAAAGGATAATTTTTGTCTAATTTGGGGTAAAAAATCTTTTGCTCTGACAATAGGACCAGCCACAAGTTGAGGAAAAAAACTAAGATAAAATGTAAAATCAAACAAATTATGAGAAGCTGGAATTGTTTTTTTATAAACATCAACCACATAACTAATGGCTTGAAATGTAAAAAATGAAATACCAATTGGAAGAAAAATAGATTCTATTTGAATATTTTGAGAAGTAATGGTATTCCAATTTTTGAGAAAGAAAAAAGTATATTTAAAATAAAAAAGCAAACCAACATTTATTAAAATATTTGTCCAAAGAACAAGTTTTCTATTCTTTTTTAATTGAAATGAATCTAGTAAAATCCCACTTAAATAATTAAAAATAGATGAAAAGGCAAGTAAAAAAACAAAACCACCACTAGATTTATAATAGAAAAAAAAACTAAAAATAATTACATAAAAAATACGCAGCCAATCATTTTTATAAAGAAGAATATACCCACCATAAAAAACAAGGAAAAGCACCAAAAAAATTCCACTATTAAAAAGTAGAGGGGCATCTTGAGCGTAAATTAAAAAATTATTTAAGAGGTGGTGTATTAATCTTTCTAATTCTATCATATCTTAATTTTAGAATAATATTGAATTTTATTACTTTTTTATAGTATTATTTTATATAAAAAATTATTTAACAAATTTGAATTTCAAATTTATACTATATTTATTATTTTTTATTGTAATTTAGATTTATCAAATTTTTATTTAAGGCATCTGACCTTCTTTCGCAATGCAAAACTATACATTAAAAAATATATTTCCATATTTATTCAAAATTTTATCAATTCAAATAATTTTTAAGAGAAATTATTTAGGAATTATAGCCTTATTTTTTCTGTTTTTATTTTCTTCTTGTGTTGATAAAAAAGAGCTTTCTGTTGTTGCTCAAAAAGGTGTTATAGACCTTTCTAATAAAACGAATCAAAAAGAAGAGGTAATTATTTTGAAAGGAGAATGGCAATTTTTTTGGAATAAATGGGTAATGCCTAAAGATATAGAGGCTTTGGTGGAAAAAAAAGAATTTCAATATGTACTTGTGCCAGCAGCTTGGCATACTTACAAAGACCCCAAAACAAACAAAAATTATTCTTCGCAGGGCGCAGCAACATACAGAGTTGAGGTAAAATTACCCAAAAATTTGGATAAAAAAGTAGCTATAAAAATTCCAAAAATATGGTCGGCAAGTAAAGTATTTGTAAATCAAAAACTGATTTATGAAGCAGGAAAATTAACTACTAATCCAAAGGAAGCAAATGATGTATTTTTAGGAGAATTGATTCAATTAGAAATAAATAATTTTCAAAAAAAATCTACACTAGATATTGTGGTACAGGTTGCGAATCCAGATTTTTTTATTGGAGGAATACTTGAAAATTTTGAAGTAGGAAGCTACAAAACGCTTTTACAAGCCAAAGAAATACAACAAGCGTGGAGTGAAATTTGGCTTGGGCTTTTGTTTTTTATTGCTATTTATCATTTTATACTCTTTGTTTTTCGCCCAAAACAAAAATCGACATTATATTTTGGACTTTTGACTTTCTTTTTGGGTACAATACATCTTGTCTTTGCTGACCATTATTTCTATGAATATTTATATACAAATTTTAATAAAAGTATTCAACCTAGATTGTATTATGGGTCTTATTTTTTACTCTTTCCTACGGCAATTTTGTATTTAGAATCACTTTATCCAAAGGAATCTAAAAAATTTATGTTTCCTATTTCGGGTGGGTTAGCTGCTGTAAGTATGTTGTTTTTGTTTTTACCAACTTATATTTTTCTTGAATTTATACAATTATTACAAGTGGTTCAGATGGTTATTGCAATTATTTTTGGATTAACTATTTTAGGAACAGCCATCTACAAAAAAAGAGAAGAAACACTTTGGCAAAGTTTGGGAATTGCTTTTCTGTTGCTTACAGGAATACATGATGGATTAAATACCGTCGGAATTTCATTTACAAAATATTTTGATTTGATTCAGTTTGGATTTGGTGCTTTTTTATTATTACAAATGGGAGTTTTGGCAAAACGTTTTTCAAGAGCTTTTAATAGAGTAGAAGACCTAACAATTAATTTGGAAGGCAAAGTAAATGAAAGAACCATTGAGGTAAATGAAAGAAATGCAAAATTACAGGAGCAAAGTTATGTTTTAGAGGAAAAAAATAAACATATTACGGATTCTATTCGCTATGCAGCACGTATCCAAGAGTCAATTTTGGGAAATAAAAACTCATTGAATAAATTATTTCAAGATAGTTTTGTTTTGTTTAAGCCTCGTGATATTGTTTCAGGAGATTTTTATTGGTTTTCTGAAATTATGATTGAACAAAAAAAGCATTTTATTATAGTTTGTGCAGATTGTACAGGACATGGCGTTCCGGGGGCATTTATGACTGTGATGGGAAATGATTTATTGACAGAAATTGTAACAAATAAAAAAATAACTGCCCCAAATGAAATTCTCAAACTTCTTGATGAAAAAATAGAAACTACTTTTAGAGGAGAATCTACTAGAGATGGAATGGATATAGCTATCATAAATTATTGTCAAAGCAGTAGAGTGCTAGATTTTGCAGGAGCAAAAAATCCATTGTATTTAATTGAAAATGGAGCAATAAAAGAAATAAAGGGTTCAAAACATGCTATTGGAGGAGGAAAATCAAAGTATAAAAAAAGAAAAGAAAAAGATTTTGAAATGACTAGGTTTGTTTTGTCAGCACAAACAACACTTTATATGGCAAGCGATGGCTTTCAAGACCAATTTGGACAAAGCCCAAATGGAGAAGTAAGAAAATTTATGAAGAAAAGATTTAGAGAACTTTTATTAGAAACAAGTAAATTGCCCATTTCCGAGCAAGAGCAAAGATTACAAAAAATACTGAAAGATTGGCAAAAAACGGAAAAGCAAACAGATGATATTTTGTTAATGGGGATTCATATAAAATAAAAATATTTTTTTTTAATATAAAAATTGTATTATTGTATGATTTTTGATTTTTTAAAAAATGAAAGTGGATTTGAAAAATCTACATTATTTTATTTGTTTTTTTTAAAATCATTAAATTAAGATAAAAATTTAATTTATAATAACAAATAACTATTGTTTTATACTCAATTAAAAGTAATTTTCGAAACCTTAAAGGTTTGAATACAAGAGGGTTTTACAAAACTATTTTTGAAATTCAATTACATAGGAGTATAACAAACAAACAAAACCTTTTATGATTAATATTCACTTATTTCTATGAAAATAGATTTTATAAAGACAAAACATTACTACATACAAATAGATAACTCAAAAAATAGAGTTTATTTTTCTGTATTAGCAAGATGGAATGGAATTGAAGATTTTTCTAATTTTTTTGACCAGTGGAAAGAAATTGTTGAAAAATTAGAGCCACAGTTTACTATTACATCAGATTTGAGATTAATGCCAATTTTATCGAAAGATATAGAAAAATTATTTTCTCAAATTCAGTGCTATTTGATTGAAAATGGGCTTTTTCATGTTGCTGAGGTAGTAGCCATGAATGATATTTCAAACTTGCAAATTACACGCATTTCGAATCATTCAGAACTTCCTCAAAATAAATTTACGAATATAGAAGAAGCCGAAGAGTATCTTGATAAATTAATAGCACTAACCAAGTAATTTGAGTTATGGATTTTGTAAAATTCTGACAAAGTCAATCTTTTTTATTTTTCCATAGGGTAATTATACAAATTTTATTCTATGGAAAAATAACTGTTTGTTGAAAAAAGTTTGCGTTTTACTTGTAGTATAGTTAATCTTGCTCATCACTTACTACAAAATATATAAAAACATGAAAACTCAAATATCAGAAAACCCTTATTATAGATTAGAAGTAGATTATTCAAAAAATAGAGTTTATTTATCTATACTTCAAAAATGGAATGATACAGATGATTTTTCTCATTTCATTGAAGAATGGCAAGAAATTATTAGCAAAATAACGGTTGATTTTACTATTATTTGCGATTTTAGATTAATGCCTATCTTGTCTAGGCACATGGTAGAGCTTTTTGAAAATATGCAAGAATATGTTATCAATAATGGGCTTTGTCATATTGCCGAAATTACAGCAGAAAATGACATTTCAAATCTACAATTAGCCCGTATTTCAGAGCATTCGAATGTTCCATTAAAAAGATTTAAAAATTATCAATTAGCCGACAAATTTTTAGACCAATTCTTGACAGAATGTAATAAGGCTCGTTAATAATCTAATAAATCAAGATTGTATCGTTTAATAATTTTCTTCAAAAGCTCGCCATAAATAGGAGAAGTAGCATAGCCTACACCACCATATTTTGTAGAACCAATTTTATCAGCCCAATCTTCATAATTTTTTCCTTTTGTAAATAAAGGTGAGTAGCGTTTGCTTTTATTTAAAAAAATAGAATGCGCTCTAAATGACTCCCAAGGCGATACATAATCAGCAAAACTATCTTTTATAAGGCATTTATAAAGTGTTTTGCCATTTTTTTGAATGAGTTTTGAACTGACTATCTTGCTTTTATTGGCTTTATATTCAGCTTTTGTATAATATTCTGTGGTTGTGATAGCTTTTGTTTTTCCTCTTTTATCTTTGATTCCAAAATAATTATTGTTTACGATGCGCTGTCCATAGGCAGTTTCTAAGGCAGATTGGGCAAGTTTGATAGAAGCAGGAACGTGATATTTGGCTTGTTCCATAAGAGCAGTTTCAAATTTTTTAAGGTCTTTTGTTCCTGTAAAATATGCCATCACATGAGTTTCTACTTTTGTTTGATTGAGTACGATAGTAATGAATGCCTTGCTTAGTTTTTGGTTGAGAATAATCATTTTTTGGTCGTTAAGTTGGTCTAAACGAGAAACTTGATTTTCTATGAGTGCTTCACTAATAAAAGTATGCTTTATTTTTAAAAATTTTTTGCGTTTGTCTTCTGTTTCTGTTTTTGAAATAGAACTACTTTTTGATAAATGCTTATATCCATAATCAACAACATCGTTATATTCTATCTCATCGCCATTTACTTCGTTGTTTTGATTCGAATTGTTTTCATTTAATCCATTTCCTTCCAGATATTCTTTTGTTGTATTTTCTGTAATCCCATCAACATTAGCCAACTGCTTGTCCCCTTTTTCTGAAATTAGAATAGAAACTTGTAAAATAGCTACAATGGTAAATATTCCAATTAAAGCAAATATTAATCTATTATTTAATTGAATGGAGAGGGTAAGTACGGGTTTGTTTTTTCTAAATGAAGTTGGAATTGTGATAGATATAGAATAAACTGGGCGAGTAACCCATTTTTTAAAGGGAATTGGTAACATTTTTTATATAATTTTTTAAAGCTATTGGTCGAATTAGTTTATTTTTTATTTGTAAATTTAACGAAAAGAAGTTAGTTTTTCGTTCCCTATTAGAAAGAGAACTAAGAATCAAACTCTCTCAAGGAGTAGGAATTAAATAAATTGTTATTTTGTAATTTTAATTCATTTATATTTAACAGTTTAAATCTCTAATTGCTCCTAATTATTAAGGATAAAGTTCTTTTTTAACAAAAAAAAGCCTTTTCTATCTTTCTACTCATTATTTTTTTCTGAAAAAATCCGTATTTTTCATATTCTTGCAAAACTAATAATAACCAAATTAAATATAATGCTAATTTTAGAAAAACTACTGCGAAAAATACAACCACAAAAAAAACTAAGAAATTCAGTTTTTTGGTCTTTTTTTCTTTTATTTATGATTATCTCTTTTGCAAGCCAAGCACAAAGACACTTCAATAATCAAAAAAACTTTGTGCAAGATATGCGCCAAGTCATTGAGAGAAAATCTCAACCTACTACATTAGAAATTGCCGATGGAATGGCTACTTTGTGGGACAATGAAATGTCGGAAGAACAGAAAAAAATATTATTTAAGGTAGCCAAAAATATGTACAAACGAAGCTATCCGACCAATCCTACTTCCGAAGATTTTTATGCTTGTATTGTGTATGGAAAGAAAAACGGAAAGCTAACCGATGAGCTTTTGCTTTCCTTTTTGAAAGTAGCTGACACAACAGTTTTGGAAAGTTCTATTGGTGTAGCAACTAATTTTTATAGAATAACACGTCTTTATTTGACAGAGAATAAACTGTATAAATATAGAGAAACCAGTGGAGTTACAGTAGAAGGAAATAGCAATTTTTCGTTTGGTTATGGGCGAGAAGCAGCCGTTCCTAAAGATGCTGTTGAGCTTCCTGCTGAAGTAACAGAAGTGATAGAAACTGAAGGTAAAAAGGAGAAAAAAGAAACAGCAGAAGATTTGGGTTGGGGAACAACAGAAACTGAAGATGATAATGGAGGCTGGGACAATACAGGGTGGGAAACTGAAGAAGAAAATACAGGATTTGTAGAGGTAGATGAAGGAGTATGGGGACAAGAAGATGAGTGGGGAGATCAAGGAGATTGGGAAACCGAAACTGAAATGCAAACACCGATTGAAGATTCTTTTTTGATAAATGAATATACCCCTCCTGTATCCCAAAAAGAACCATTAGCAGGACCTTATATGAACTTAGAAAATATTAGTTTCATTATTCAAACGCCAAATGACAAAGTAGAAATAAAAAATACAACAGGGCAAGTAGTTTTTGCAAAAGCTGTTTTTACAGGAGAAGGAGGGCGTTTTGACTGGGGAGTGCTTCCAGATGTGTATGGAGAATTTAGTAAATTTACCTTTGAAGTACAAAAACCAGAAATTAAGGCTGAAGAATTTAAGTTATATTATAGCAATTATATAGATTCTGCTGTGGTAGGCAAATTTGATTATTTTGCCTCTCGCACCAATAAAACAGAAAATCCATTATACCCAAGATTTACTTCTTATCGAAGCAATACCGAAGTAAAAGGGTTTCTGAAAGATATTATTTATGAAGGAGGATTTTCTTTAATAGGAAAAAAAATAATATCTAAATCACTAGAAAAAGGGACATCTTCTATTCGCTTAGAACGAGATGGAATTGTACGTTTCAAATCAGTTTCAAGACAAGATTATGTCTTTAGCAAGCACGCTGTTACTAATCGTCTTTCTCAATTAATTATTTATATAGGAGAAAAAGATTCTTTATTTCATCAAGGTGTAAAATTACGTTATGATGACGAAAGTGAGCAGCTTTTGGCTCGTAGAGATAAAAAACTATTCAAATATGCTCCCTTTATAGATTCCTATCATGATGTCAGTATTTCGGCTGATTATGCAAGTTGGGATTTGAAGTCAGATACAATGAATATATATAGTTTGGCTGGGCGTGGAGCTGTAATGGCAGCTTACGAGGCTGCAAGTAAAAATGAATCAAAGAGAGATTCTATTCTCAAACAGATTGATTTTGTTAGTGTTACTTCAAATGCTTATTTCAATGAGTATGAGCTAAGAGCAGTACAGGGAATGTATCCTTTTAATCCTCTTGTAATGGCGTGGGCATACATTGCACAAAGAAGACCATTTCGTTTATCATTTAAAAGTGCTGATTTGGCAAATCATTTCAAACAAAAACCAGTACAGGTCAAAAGTTCCATGCGTAGTATGGCAGGAGCTGGATTTGTAGAATATGATGATATTACTGACAAAGTTACCCTAACTCAAAAAGGGGTTCTTTATGCAAGAGCAAACCTTCCTATAAATAGCCGTTTGCGTTCTGATTATGACCAAATTAGGCTTTCTTCTTTAGGAACAAATCAAGATAACCTTACCTATTATTTTGAAAATAATGAATTAAAAGTCAGAGGAGTAGAAGAAGTAATGTACAGCAATGCCAAAGTAGATTCTGTAAATTATTTTGCTGTAAAAGCAAAACCTGTTGATAAGCAAGTCATTATCAAAGAAAACCGAAATATGTCAATTAATGGACAAGTAGCAGCCAAAAACTTTATTTTTAATGGAGAAGGCTTCGAATTTGATTATAGAAGTTTCAAATTTGATATGGAAAAAATTGATTCTATGCAATTTTTTGTAGATGGAGATACAATGCCAAATAGTTTTAAAGATGTTGCAGGAACATTTTCTATAAACCTTCCCTACAATAAAGCAGGAATTTATGGCAAAGGTAGGTTCAAAGATTCAGAACGTTACCCTCTTTTTAATACTACTTCTGGAGGAACAGTTCGTTTTGGTGGAAATGAAGTAATGGGAGGAGCATATAGTGATTCGACAGTTCGTTTTGATGTAGATAACTTTACATTAGATAGTTTGGCAAAAAGAAAACCAGAAGATTTGCGTTTTGGTGGAACATTTAATACACCTATTTTTGATAAATTTAAAGAGCCAATACGTGTAATGCCCGACAAATCCTTAGGGTTTACTCACAATGTAAATGACCCACAACATGCAGATGGAATGTCGCTTTATGGTGGAAAGGGTAAGTTACTTGAAGGAAGAGTTGTAGTTAGTAATAGTGGGATTCGTGCTGGTAGTGAGCGTTATATTCAAGATATTGAAGAGAATCCGAAGAAAAATGTCAAAACAGAAGATTCCCAAGACGAAGATATAATTGATAACAAACCAGCCAAAATGACTTATCTAGCAGCAGAATTAAATTCAAATGATTTTATTTTCTTTGCCGATTCGGTTACTTCAAAAAAAGAGTTTGCTGCCAAATTAGCCTCATCAACAGGTAAAATTAATGCTGTTACGATTAATGAAGCTATGTTTCCTCAAGTAGAATTAGAAAACTACCAAATGAAATGGCTACCAAAACAAGACAGCATGATGCTTACCACCACCGATACACCTTTTAGAATGTATAAAGGAGAAGGAGGAACGCTCAAAGAAGCAAATTATACAGGAACATTAGCACTTACACCAATAGGATTAAAAGGCTATGGAATAGTAGAAACACAAGATGCAATCATCGAATCCAAATTATTTGCCTTCGAAACAACTCGTGTATTTGGTCGTCAGTCAGATTTTCAAATCAAATCACTAGGAGGAACTTTGCCCCCTGCTGTATCTGCAAATAACGTCAAATTTGAATATGATATTTTGGCTTCTCCACGCACAGCAACAATTACTTCAGAGGTATTGGGAGAGCAAGTATTTGACTTTCCTAGTTTGAAATACAAAACATCACTCGCAACTGGATATTGGAATGCAGATGCTCAAACGGTTGCTTTTCGTTTAGATGAAACAGGAGATATTAGTAAGCAGTATTTTGTTTCTACTGCTCCAGAACAAGACAGCCTAAATTTTAGAGCTGCTTTTGCAAATTATCATATTCCTAGTGGAAATTTGAGTGTAGGTGGTGTGCCTTATATTTTGGTGGTAGATACTGAAATATATCCAAGAGAAGGAAATATTACTATTCGTGAAAATGCCAAAATGGATAAATTAGAAGATGCAGAATTGGTAATTAATTATGTCAATAAATACCACAAACTTACTGAGGGAAATATTGATATTCTTTCCAGAAACGAATACCAAGGAGAAGCTGTTCTAAATTATGATAATGGAACAGACAAAATACAATATCTAAGACTGAATAATTATGGAAAACAAATAATTACAGAAAATGACTTGCCTGATAGCTTGCGCAAAACATCTATTGCCGAAAAGCTAATCGGAACAGAAGGAACAGTTTCTGTAACAAGTATCGAAGAAAACGATGATATTATCGATGATACTGATTTTATTTATTCAGAAGGTAAGCAATTTAGAGGAGAAGTAACTCTAAAAGCGTGGCTTTCTCAACTAGAATTTAATGGGCAAGCAAGGCTAGTGATTGATGGTGTACCTCAAACAGGTTGGTTTCCTTTGGTAAGTGCTGCGTATGTAAATTTAGATTCTAAAAAAGCACAGAAAATTGCAGCAAAAGGCTCATCAGAAGTAATTAGAGAACAAAAAATTGCTGGTCAGCCAGCATTTACAGGAATTTATTTAAGTGAAAATGGCTTATTTGTGCCTGTTATGCAGCAAGATATTCCAAAATCTGACCCAATATTATTAGGAGAAGGGGAAGTAAAAGTAAAACCTGAAGAAAAATCTATTTTAGTGATTTCTGAAGCAAGAGCAAATACCAACGAAATTGCAGATGGAAATTCTTTTCAAGCCAGCAAAACATTAGGAACTGCACAATTTGATGGTAAATTAATGTTATTTAAAAATAATCAAAGGGCGCAAATAGATGTATCAGGAGTAGGAAAAGCTAATTTCCAAAACAAACAATATACTGTCGATGCAATGGTAAGTATTAATATAGAAGCTAAAGGAAATGCTTTTTCATTCATGAAAAATGATTTAAACTCTTTTGTAGAAGAAAACAGAGGAAGATTAGAACTCAAACCAACTGTAAACAAATCAAAAAACACACTTCTCAAAATTGCTGCGCAAGTGGGAGCTAAGGAAGCGCAAACATTTCAAAAACGATTTGCTCCAAATGATTATGGAATATCAGATGTAATTAGCAAAACGGTTGTACTTTCTGATGTAACAATGAACTGGTCGCCAGACCAACAGTCTTTTTATAGTGTCGGAGATATTGGATTGGCTGCCATTTTGAGAGAAGAA
Source organism: uncultured Cytophagales bacterium (assembly GCA_937136415.1). Taxonomy (GTDB): domain Bacteria; phylum Bacteroidota; class Bacteroidia; order Cytophagales; family Bernardetiaceae; genus Bernardetia. The sequence continues at coordinate 52,722 of CAKZOK010000187.1, forward strand.
ATAGATGTAAAAACAACAGGGTATCTTGAAATTCCACAGACAGGAAGTAGAGATGAATTTACATTATATTTCGAACTTGACCCAGATAAATGGTATTATTTTCAGTTTGATGGACGTAATCTCAAAACACTTTCTTCAAATGAAGAATACAATACAATCATCACAGCCCCAAAAGCAAAAGACAAATTTGACTTAGCTGACCAAGCCGATGTAGATGAATTTATGGCTCGCTTTAGAGGTGTTTATCCTGCCACTCCTTCAATTCCTATTGAATAAATTTTAAATATTTTTAGAAAATACAAAATCAAAAAGCTCATTTGTTTACATAATGTAAATGAACGAGCTTTTTCAATAAATCAAATTATCCAATGCCCTTGTTGGTGTTTTAGTGAAGCGACACCAACAACCAAATAAAATTAAGTTACACAGATTTTGATTAGATATATCCCTCACCCCTCGCCCTAGGCTGTTCAAAATTTGGTTATTTTCTCATACAGTTTTCGTGTCTTTTGAAATTTAGCTACCTCGTAGCGTAACC
>CAKZOK010000188.1 GCA_937136415.1 uncultured Cytophagales bacterium
ATTGTAGGTAGTTTTTAGTTGTATAATTTTGCTATTCTAAAACGCTTTAAAAAAATCATACTTTGTGTAACACCACCCAAAATATTTTTTATTAATTTTCCATTTACTTCAAGATATTTTTAATAAAATTGGGAAGACAAAAAGCTGCCTGATGAACTTCTTCATTATAATAAAATAATTCTTTATAAAAATTAATAGTAGCATCTTGAGTCTTATTATTACATTCTTTTTTATTTTTTTTTATAAAAATTTCTTTATTTTTACTTGCACAAGCAAACCCCCACATTCCAGTTGGTAAAGACGCAACAGCACTCAAATAAGGTAAAACAGTTTTATTTTTTTGATGACTAAAAGTATATGAAAAAACTTCTTTGAGAGCATCAATAATACTTACAAAACGCTCTTGATGCCAACGAGGCGCATCACATTGAGTGGTCAAGATTCCGTTATCCTCTAATAAATCATAGAGTTTTTTGAAAAATATTTTATCTAAAATTGGTTCTTGTGTAGTGTCGGCTGCATCTACTATAATTATATCAAATTTTGATTTTGTATTATTTTCTTCTACATAATTATCCAAAAATTGATTTGCCTCTAAAAACAAAAGTTCTAATTTTGGATTTTCTAAAGCACTTGCAAGGCTTTCAAAATGATTTTTGGCAGCTTCTGTAACCATTTTATCTTGCTCTATCATAGTTACTTTTTCGACAGCATCATAACGCAAAACCTCTCTTGCAGTTCCTCCATCTCCTCCTCCAATAATCAATACTTTTATTTTTTTTGATATTAAATTATTTGTTCTATTATAATCATTCAGAAATGTAAAAGCAGGGTGAACCAACATTTCGTGGTAGGCAGCTTCATCTTTTTGAGTAGCGACCACCAAACCATCTAAAACAAGAGCTTTTCCGAAAGCAAACGTATCAAAAACTTCTACTTTCTGAAATGCACTCTGCTTTTTAAATAATAAATTACCTTTGTGTTTGAGGGATAAAGCAAGATTTTCATCTCTTTCTGTAAACCAAATTTCTTTGCTTATTTTATTTATTTCTTTATTCTGATTTTCTGAAATAAAAGTTGGTTTTTCAGTTGCTGAATTACGATTTTGAGCAAGTGAAGATGGCTTATAATCATTTTTCTTTAATAGTTCTAATTGTCCTCTTCTCATTTCTATTGCAGAGCCATGGCTTGCCAAAAATGCTTCTTTCAAGACATTATAACACTTCCAAGGGTCTGTTTTTTCGCCACAAGTAAACAAATCAATAGATGCAAAACCCCATTCAGGCCACGTGTGAATCGCCAAATGGCTTTCTTCAATGACCACCACTCCAGAAACTCCATAAGGCGAAAAATGATGAAAAGTAAGGTTTATAATTGTTGCTCCTGCTTCTTGTGCTGCTTTCTGCATGGCGTTTTGTACATACGTAACATCGTCTAAAAGTGAGGGTTGGCAGTCGTAAAGTTCGACAATAACGTGTCTTCCTAATGCGTTCAAAGGCTTTTTATTTAGTATTTTTTTATTTAGTAGGAATTTGAAGGAGGTCAATAGAATATTTTTCAGAATCATTTTTCATAAAAAATCTATTTACATCAAACATAAAAAAAGAATTGCAATTTAGAGCAATTCTTTTTCATTTTAACAGTTACCCTTTTCTATTTTACAATTTCTACACCTTTCCAAAAAGCCATTTTTCCACCAATTTCTTTAGCTGCATCTTTCGGAGTTGCATAATACCAAACAGCATTTTTGTTTTCTTCTCCATTTACTTCCAATGAATAATAAGAAGCCATTCCCTTCCAAGGACACATACTTTGGTGGTTGCTTTCTTTCAAAAATTCTTTTTTGACCGAATCAGCAGGAAAATAATGATTTCCTTCTATTTGTACTGTTGTGTCGCTTTCTGCAATGATTTGTCCGTTCCATATTGCTTTCATAATTTCTAATTGTTGGTTGTATAGTTTTTATTTTTAGCTTAGAAGAGCTGCCCACGCTTTCATAATTTCTCCTCTTTGGGCATATTCTTCTGCTATTTTGTGTTTTATTTCTTGACTTGAAAAAATACTTCGGAGTGCTTGTTTTTCTACTTCAGAAACATGCTTAAATTGTTTTTCTTCAATTTCTTCTATGATTGGTAATTTTTCTACATTGCCCAACTTTCCTAGTGTATTTCCTGACAAAAATTTGCTGTTTTTTATGGCACTAGGAAGCGCATCTACTCCAATTCCTTTTGTAGATAATGGTTTTTCTACTTCAAAAATTGCATTTCCACTTGCTCTGGCATAATAATTTCCTCCCATACGAGCCACCAAATCTATCAAATTAGGGTCTATTTTTCCTTCTTTATCCAAAACGGCTTTATTGATGTGCATCATTTTCACTTCACAGATAATCAAATTTCCTGCGCCTCCTTCTTGTCCTGTTTCGATAATCTGTGTTACCTCACATTCAAACTGGGCTGGCGATTCTGACACTCTAGGAGGAGTTACTTTTTGAGACGCAATAGGCGTAAAACCTGCTTTTACAAACTCATTTACACCTTTTTCATATTCTGTACTTGAAAGCGACATTTGCTCTACCATCGAATAAGAAACCATATTAATAACAACTTCTTTTACCTCTTTTACATTTTCCAAAGTATGCTTAATGGTGTTATCTCTCACTCTTCTGGCTGGCGAAAAAATAAGTGTTGGAGGGTTTGCACCAAAAACATTGAAAAAACTAAAAGGAGAAAGATTTACATTTCCATCTTTGTCTATGGTGCTGGCAAAAGCAATCGGACGAGGAGAAATTGCGCCCAAAAGCAAGCCATGAAAAGCTGGAACAGGTAAATCAGAAGGAAGGTAAGAATTGAAATCAGACATGGATAGTTATAAGTGATTAACGGTTAGTGATAAGTTGAATTTCTATTATTTAGCTTTGAATTAAAGAAAAAGTTATTGGAGAAGAAATTTTGTTATTTTTTAAAGATGTCGTTAAGAGTTGGTAATCCAATCTTAATAATCATTGCTACAAATATAAGACAACAAAAAAAACCCAAAAAAAGTTATTACTTAATTTGGGTTTTTTCGTACTACTTAAAACAATAAGTAAAATACGCTACGGTGGTGATGAGTGGGCTCGAACCACCGACACACGGATTTTCAGTCCGACGCTCTACCAACTGAGCTACATCACCGTATTTATGAAATTGATATTGTAAAATAAATTACAATTCAATTACATTTTTGAGAACCTTTTAGTTCAAAAAAAACATTTTTCTCTAAAAATTATTTTTTTTGATGTATTTGTTTCCCTTAATGCAATGCAAAGGTACGTTCTTTTTTTTAATATCCAAACAATTATTTTATTTTTTTTTCAAAAAAACCTTTAATCATTCAAACTACATTTGTAAATAATTGATTTTCAGAAAGATAGTTTGAAATAAAATTTTTAATTATTCCACAAAAAAAAACTTATTAGTAAACAATTTTACTAACAAGTCTTTTTTCACTTATTATCCACTAAAAACATTTTGCTGTAGGAGAAGGACTCGAACCTTCACGAAGTAGTTAGTCAAATAAATAGCAAAACTAATTATCTGATTTATCCCAAACCTTCACCCTTGAGACCGAAGGGCGTGGCTGCCAAAATTTCACCATCCTACATTTTCAGTTATCAGTTTTTACAGTTATTAGTAAACAGTTAAATACAGAGAAATAATGTTTTATGAAATTTGTAACGTTTTTCCCTTTCTGATGATACAAAGTAACGGAAAAGATATTTTTATTACAAATTTATCAATAAAATTAATCAAAGTTTACACATTTCACAAAAATATTATTAATTACTTAAAGATTTCATAATTTCAGTTATTGATTTTGCTATTTTTTTGTGAGATTTTCAATGAATCATACAAAGATATTTCTTAGGCTGATTTTTAAGGGGTTTTGAAGCCTTTTTTATCATTTTAGAATAGATAAAGAAAAATTAGAAATTTGTTTTTTCTATTTTTGTGTAAATTGTCGTTTTTTCTATTTTATTTAATAGAAATTTTAATCGAATCTAAGTACTCATTATATAAAATACACGCAAATGTCAGAAACACCATTAGACCACCTCATTAAAACCAATTGGACTCGTGCAGAAATAGCCGAAATTTATAATACACCAATTTTAGAACTCATTTACAAAGGTGCAAGCGTTCATAGAAAATTTCACGAAACATCAGAAGTACAAGTATGTACGCTTTTGTCTGTCAAGACTGGAGGTTGCCCAGAAGATTGTTCGTATTGCCCACAAGCTGCACGTTATCACACCGATGTAGAGGCAAGTCGTTTATTAAAAAATCAAGAAATTATAGGCAAAGCAAAAGAAGCCAAAGACTCGGGCAGCACACGTTTTTGTATGGGTGCAGCGTGGCGAGAAGTGCGCAATGGAAGAGAATTTGATAGCGTAGTTGATGCCGTGAAAGAAATCAATGGAATGGGTTTGGAGGTTTGTTGTACGTTGGGAATGCTCACAGAAGAACAAGCTCAAAAACTAAAAGATGCAGGGCTTTATGCCTACAATCACAACCTAGATACAAGCGAGGAATATTACGATAAAATTATTAGTACAAGGGATTATTCGAATCGTTTGGATACTTTAGAGAATGTTCGTAAGTCAGGTATTTCGGTTTGTTCGGGTGGAATTATTGGAATGGGCGAGGCAGAAGAAGACCGTATCGGAATGCTTCACACGCTTGCTACGCTCCCAGAACACCCAGAGTCTGTCCCTGTAAATGCGCTTGTGCCAGTAGAAGGAACTCCATTAGAAGAGCAAGAAAAAGTTTCTGTTTGGGAAATGGTCAGAATGATAGCAACGGCTCGTATTATTATGCCTAAGGCGATGGTTCGTTTGTCGGCTGGTCGTGTCAGAATGAATGTAGAAGAACAAGCTCTTTGCTTTTTGGCTGGCGCAAATTCTATTTTTGCAGGCGACAAACTTCTCACAACACCAAACCCTGATGCCAAAACAGATAAAGAATTATTCCAAATTTTGCAAATAAAACCTCGTGAAGCATTTAAGAATAAAGAAAATTCGATTGAAGCATAAAAACCCTGACAATAGTTTGATTTTTCTCTATTGACAGTTTTCTGAAAGGATTCTCAAAGTTTTAAATCCATTATTTATTTTTAATAAATAATGGATTTTTTATTTCATTCTTCTCAAAGTTTTCTTCATCTAGTTATAAGATGTATTCTAAATTTAAAAATCGTACCTTTGCACCCTCATAAAAAAACACCTCACTACAAACAATCAAAATCTAGCTAAAAACTTTACAAAAATAACTTCAAAAGATGACTTCTATATTTAAAAATTTTACTCAAAACTTCTCCAAAACATTTACCCAAAACCCCAAAGATGATATTCTTTCAGGGCTTACGGTGGCTTTGGCACTTGTTCCTGAAGCGATTGCATTTGCTTTTGTGGCTGGCATTGACCCACTTATTGGCTTGTATGGTGCTTTTATGATGGGCATTGTTACAGCAATTTTTGGGGGCAGACCAGGAATGATTACAGGTGCGACAGGTGCAATGGCTGCTGTTGTGGTAAGTACACATTTGATTATAAAAGGAAACGAAGTAGGTGCATCTTTAGGCATGGAGGCTGATTATTTGGGTGTGCAATGGCTCTTTATTACGCTTCTTTTGGTGGGAGTGTTTCAGGTCTTGGCTGGTGTTTTTCGCTTAGGAAAATTTGTTCGTCTGATTCCTCACCCTGTAATGATGGGTTTTGTAAATGGTCTTGCTATTGTAATTTTTTTAGCTCAAATAGACTTTTTTAAAGAAAAAGTAGCTGTTGGAGATTCTTTCGAAAAAGTTTGGTTACAGGGAAATGATATGTTTATTATGATTGGTTTGGTTGCTCTAACTATGGGTATTATGTTTGGATTACCAAAACTAACAAAAAAAATTCCTTCTGCATTAGTTGCTATTGTCGTGGTGGCTGCTATCACAATTTTAGGAGGAATAGAAGTAAGTACCGTAAAATCTTTTGTCATTGAAGGAAGTAATGGAAAATCAACAGGAATTGAAGGCTCTTTACCTACTTTTCAAAATCAGATTTTTACCCTTTTTTATACAATGAAGGATAATTATGGATTAATTCTTTCAACAGCATTTCTGTTAGCTGCTGTTGGATTAATTGAATCATTAATGACATTAAACTTACTTGATGAAATGACCGAAACTAGAGGAAGTGGAAACCGTGAATGTGTTGCTCAAGGTGCTGCAAATATTTTAAATGGTTTGTTTGGTGGAATGGGTGGTTGTGCAATGATTGGGCAATCTATTATTAATGTAGAGTCTGGTGGTCGTGGTCGTCTTTCTGGAATTATTGCAGCGATTGCACTTCTTTGTTTTGTGCTTTTTGGTGCGCCATTGATTGAACAAATCCCTATTGCTGCTCTTGTGGGAGTTATGTTTATGGTTGTAATTGGAACATTTGCTTGGAGTAGTTTCCGTATTTTGCACAAAATTCCTCTTTCTGATGCCATTGTTTTAATCACCGTTTCGGCTGTTACGGTATGGCAAGATTTGGCGATTGCTGTTTTTGTTGGAGTAATTATGTCAGCTCTCGTTTTTGCATGGGAAAATGCTACTCGTATTCGTGCTAGAAAACATATCAAAGAAAATGGAACAAAAGTATATGAAATTTGGGGGCCACTTTTCTTTGGTTCTACGCAAGCATTTAGTGCCAAATTTGACCCAAAAACAGACCCAGAAAAAGTAGAAATTGATTTTATAGAATCAAAAGTAAGCGACCATTCAGGAATTGAAGCACTAAGAGGAGTTGCAAATCGTTATTTAGATTTAGGAAAAGAAATAAAACTAACTCATCTAAGCGAAGAATGTATTACTCTTTTATTAAAAGCAAATCCAAAATTCGAACAGGTAATTGAACGTTCGATTGACGACCCTCGCTACTATGTTGTGAGTGATGTAATGGACGGAGTAACAAAGTAAGAAGTAAGTAACTGAACAGAATTAAGTATAAATATCTTTCATTTTGTTCAACTCTGTACCAAAGGTTTGACTTGGGCAAAACAAACCTTTTTTGAGCTTTAAATATATACTTTAAACTGGTCAGAGCTACAATAAAGACCAATTTAAAATACAAAATTTGGTATCTTTAACTATGAAAAAATACATTTCCATTTTGAGAGGAATCAATGTAGGAGGAAAGCGAAAAATTTTGATGAATGATTTGAAAGAATTATATCAAAATTTGGGTTTTCTAAATATAGAAACTTATATCCAAAGTGGAAATGTTATTTTTAGCTTAAAAGAAGAATTAAATAAAAATGAAATTTCTGCCAAAATAGAAAAGGCAATTTTGGAAAAATATAGTTTTGAAGTGCCTGTAATTATCCGTACCAAAGAAGAATTACTCAATATTCAATCTTCAAACCCATTTTTTACAGCATCTCAAACACAAGAGGAAAAAGAAAATTTAATCAAGAATAATCTATACTTGACTTTTTTAGAAGAAATTCCAACAACTGAAAATATAGAGAAAGCCAAAGAAATTGAATCAAAAATAAAAGATAAGTTTGAAGAAAGAAGGTTAAAACCATCAAATCAAGCTTGGGATAAATTATCTGAACGTTTAGATAATCAAGAAGAGAAAAAGAATAGAAAACCAGTTTTTTGGTTAAGTATTGCCGCGAGTATAATTGGTATTTTATTTATTGTTTCTCAATTTATAAATAATGAGACCGCAGTTGACAATACACCAATAATTGTAGATGTTCCCGAAGTTATTAAGGAAATTGATCAATCAAATACAATAGAAGAAAAAGTAGTACAGGCTGTAGTTAAAGAAGAAACAATTAATAATAAGAAAGTTGAAAGATTTGTCGAAACCAAAAAGCAACAACAACAGGTTGCTGTTATTAACCCACCACAAACAGTTTCAATAGACAATAATAACAACCTAAAAAAGACACCAGAATTACCTAAAAAGAGCTTGACTTTTGAGGAGCAAAAAATACAAGACCTTGTAGCTCAAGTGCAATCAATGAAAGCAGAAAGTAAAGTAGTTACAGATAATGATATTGATGTACTATTAAAAACGGCTCAGAAAGAAATTAAACTAAATAGGTTATATAATGAAACAACTGGTGTGGTTGATGCTAATGTTTTACTTCAAGATGTCGAGACAGAACTAGATCAATCCTTTAGAAGCAAAGTTTTTGAGGCCTTAAAAACAAGTTACAATTCTGTAAAAACAGCGGTAGCACAGCGAAACGAATAATAATCATTTTTTAATAAAAGTATTTCATCAATAACAATCATTAACAAATACCCTAAAAGGGTCAAAAAACAAACAGTTATGCAAACAATTACTAAATATCTAATATTACTAATCTTATCGTTAAATGTGCAATGTTTTTATGCACAAGACACGATTAGTAATGTAAATAATAAGCACAAAATTGAAGACCTAAAAATTCAAAAAGAAGATATAGAAAATCAAGAAAAAGAATTTTTAAAAACAGAAGTAGAAACGATTAACCTTCGTTTAGAAAAAGGTGAAATCACAAATGATAAGGCTGAAGTTTTAAAAAAGGAAGCTACAGAATTAAAGGCTAAGAAACTTCTTTTTTCATCAGAGTACTTCTTTGAACATATTGACAAGCTAATAGAAAAAATACCCGAAGCCAAAATAGTTCTATACCTTCGGAATGAGCTAGAAGTAGTCGAATCGTCGAACAACCAAAGTGTGAAGCGTCATTTTAAAACTTCACTTTTTCAGGATATCAATCAACCAATTTCGACAAGTTTAAGAAAAATACTTAGACACTTTCAATCGCATAGATCTGATAAATTTTTGTTGCGCTTTTATGCAAAAGAAATGTTTGTAGGGGGTAATATACTATCAGACCTCCTCGACACAATCGGGTTAGATACATCGTGGTTAACTATTCGAAGTAAAACAGTTAATTCTTCATATAGTCACAAAGCCTTAGAGTTTAAACGAGCTGTGAATTTCTATAAGAAACGTGAGTTTCACAATGCTTTAGACGAATACTTACAATGGATTTCCGAAAATACTCCTAAGTACTCATTACTATCTAAGGCAGGCTATAATCACGCTAAAAATGGATACTTAGAGCAAATTAAAGAGTTTTTAAATGCGTTTCCACAAGAAGGCGGAGAAGATTTCATTGAAATCTGTAAAAATACCGTACAAGCGGACAGAGTTCCGCAGTTTATTCATTCACGCGATGTGAAAAATATAGTAAAAGGATGGTTAAGTTTTCATCCGAATAGCTATAACGAACTTAAAGAGCTTTGCAAATTTGCAAAGGAGACTAACCTCGAGCGCTACCAA